>NZ_JBHMAU010000046.1:0-129258 GCF_042429315.1 Brevibacterium otitidis
CGTGGTAGATCAGGTGGTTAGCGCTTCTGATCCTCGGGGACCTCGACCCCTACCCGCCAACCAGCACCCGACGAACCTCACCCCCACCGGATGTCCGAAGAGCCGTGAAACCCGCCGCGCGAGCGTCCCCGAGCGTGAAGGCTGGCGCAAGTTCGAGTATTGGCATCCGAGCCTCCTAACTCTTGACACATCAAGTGTGCCTGTAGAGGGTTAGGAGGACAATGCATGTGCGCCTCAACCTCGCCGGCTGGCTGACGATGATCCCGCCGCTGCTCGCCATGGCGTGCGTCGTCGGACTGACCAACGGGGCCACCGCCGCCGAGGTGTCGGTCATCGGCTTGTGCCTGGCGATGACCGCCGCCGCGCACGCACTCACGACGATCTCCCCGAAGCGCCTGTCGACCGGCGGCACCTCGGTGTTCGGCACGACGACATTGACGTTCCTCATCGCCGGCATCATCCTCCACACGCTCGTCGCCCACAGCCTGCCGCTGGGCACACGCCGCGAGCGCCTGGCGATCGGCTGAGGCTCCTCAGCCCAGCCGCTTCTCCAGGATCGCGAACTCCAGATCATCTCGCTTGGGGATCCCGAAGCGCTCATCACCGTACGGGAACGGCTCGATCTCGCCGGTGTCCGTGTAGCCGCGGCGCTCGTAATAGGCGATGAGCTCGCTGCGCTGCCGGATGACGCTCATTCGGATCCGGGTGGCACCCCAGTTCTCCTCAACCCACGCCTCGGCCCAGGCCATGAGCTTCGAACCGGTGCCGGTGCCCTGCGCGATCGGAGCGACGGCGAACATGCCGAGGTAGGCACACGCGTTATCGCGTTCGACGAGCTGCACGGTCGCCAGCGGCGTGCTGTCAATTGCGCGCACGAGGAACACGACGGTGCCGGGTTCGGCCAGGGTCTCGGCGGCCAGCTGCTCATCGAGGCGCTGCCCGTTGAGCAGGTCGGCCTCGGTCGTCCAGCCCGCCCGCGAGGCGTCCCCGCGGTAGGCGGACTCGATGAGCGCCACCCAGTCGGGGATGTCGGCTGCGCCCACCTGCACGGGGGCGAAGACCTCTTCTCCTGCCGGTGTCGTCACCGCTCGAGCGCCTCGTACACGGCTGAGGCGATCGCCAGGTCCTCCCACGACATGCCCGAGGTCTTGAAAACCACCGGCTTGTCCGGATCGAGGATCGCGGTGCCCTTGCTCACGACGTCGCGGAAGGTCACGACGTCGTCGATTGTCAGTTCGTTCTCCGCGATCGCCAGCACCAGGTCTCCGCATTCGGCCGCGGCGGTGTGCTTGGCTTCGACGATGACGGTGCCGCGGCCGAGCAGCTCGGCCGGCAGCTCACGGCTGTCCGGGGAATGGGAGCCGATCGCCACGACGACCGCGTCCTTGCGGATGCTGGCGGCATTGAACAGCGGCTCGGAGGCCGAGGTCGCGGTGATGATGAGGTCGCAGTCGGCCAGTGCCTGCTCGGCCCCTTCGCTGCCGGAGAGGATCGGGGAGCCGCTCAGCCCGCGGTCGGCGAGACCGGAGAGCACCTCATCGGCGCGTTCCAGGCTCCTGACGCCGACCTTGACGTCGCGGATCTGCGTGACCGCCGCGGTCGCGTCGACGTGCGGCAGAGCCTGCGGGCCGACTCCGTAGACCGCCAGGCGCACGCCGTCGGGGAACCGCTGCTCGATGACGTCCTTGACGCCGGCCAGTGAGACGGCCGGGGTGCGGATGTTCGTGATCGCGATCCCGTCGAGGTAGGCGAGAGTGGTGTGGTTGTAGGAGTCGAGCAGCAGGTAGCTGCCCTGGATGCGCGGATGCCCGTCATCGGGGTTGTCCGGGGTGACGGTCAGGGCCTTGAACCCGCAGTAGCGGCCGAGTTCGGCTGGCATGAAGAGGAACTCGCCGCGGCTGAGCTCAGCCGACACCCGCGCGGAATCGTCTGCGGGGTCGAAGCCCCCGGCCAGCGCGTTGCGCAGCGCCTCGATCGCCTGTCCGTAATCCATGTGGGCGAGAATCGTGTCACCGTCGATGATCTTCATGGGTCCTCCCGGGTTGGGCCTGCGGCGGTCTCCCACCAGCCTAGCGGGCAGAGCGCCCCGCGTCCGGGCCGCTCGCATGACGGGAGTAGAGTCATCATCTGGATGCTGACTGCGAGCATGACCGTGGTGCTCATCGCCTGGGTGATACCGCGCGTTAGCCAGCATCTGGCCCGCGGATCGCTGCCGGAGTGGAGCCCCCTTCTCATCGTCGGCATCCTCGCAGCCTTGGCCATCAGGCGGATGCTGGCCATTCAGCTCAGTTTCATGATCCCCGGCGCGCTCGTCGAGCGCAGAGTCGCCGACATGCCCGGGCCTGCACCTGTCCGGGTTTTGGACTTTGTTCCGGCCCTCGCCTCTGCGATCGTCAGAATCGGAAGCATCATCTTGTGCCTGCGCGCTTCTGCGGGAATGGCAGAGAACGCCCAGCTCTATGTCAGCGCCGTGCTCGTCGTCACCGGCATCGCCACTGCAGCGCGTGCCATCGGCGACAGCGTGTCGTGGGTGCTGGAGAGGTGCGCGAGCCTGCGCCTCAACACCCTGTACTGGCCAGCTGCCGACACGGCAGCCAGCGCAGCCTGTCTGACCGGTGCAGCACTGTTGACCGGCACCAGCTTCGTCATTAATTTGGGCTCTTGCGCCGCCGCTGTCTGCATTGCCGTAGCCGTGGCCCGTCGCTCCCTGGGCGACAACCGGCACTCCCCCGGACTCCTCGAGACTTTGTGTCCACGCTTCGACCCAGCACCGATTCTGACGAAAAGACGGTTACGCACATGAGCGGCGAGAGGACGGAGACGAATCGGAGCTGCGGAGCCTACTACGACTAAAGTCCAGATTCACCAACCGATCATGCTGGCCTAAATTGAGCGCATGACGACTGCTACGAAACACCGCAGACCCCCTCTCCGCACTAGCCTCATGACCACCTCCACCGCAATCATCTTCGCTCTGACATTCGGGCTTGCCCCGGCAACCGCTGCGCCATCATCCGCCCACGAAAACCATCAGGTGCAGTCATCGTCGGCCCGTTCCACATCTGCGCATCACACGGCATCCAGCGCAGGGCACATCGGAACCGGCATGTCCAGGCTCGCAACCGGCAACATGTACATGTCAGCAGGAAGTCTCTGTGGAATCGCTGCCGCCCCAGCTCCAATGCACACGAAGCGAGACTGCGACCGACAGCATGACCGGGGGGCAGCGCAGTGCCGCCGAATCAAGAACGCAAAGGCCAAGGCGGTATGCTGGAGTGCCTTGATGGTGAGGTACGCAGCCTGCTTGGCTGGTGCAAACGGATGACTGAGCGCGGCTGGCTGACCCGGGAGTATGAACCGGTCAACGGGAAGCGAGTTCACATCTGCGTCTCCTGGCCGCGCAAGGCTCGACCCGAGCCTGACTCGGAGTGGCTGTCCATCGTCCGCTCCCGCGGCTTGAGCACCGACATCGACAAGGAGATCTACGGAGTCGATGAGGTGCAGGCTATGGAACTGGCGATCTACCTCCTCGTCTCACTGGAAGCCAGCAACGGGCTTTCTCTTCCCGACTGACTTAGCCGGCTCGCCCGGACGTGCCAGCCGTGGTCACGTCCGTGCCGGCCGGTAGTATCGAAACCATGGACAACGTCATCAGGTGAGGACACTGCCGTTCCCGAGGCGGTCGAGACGCCCAGCCGGCCGCCGGCAGGCCGACGAAAGGACGCACATGGACATCACCGTCGACTCCGAGACCTTCACCCTGGCCCACGATGCCGAGGCCGGCCGGTACACCATCAGCCATGACGGCGAGCAGATTGGGTTCGCCGACTACCACCAGTCCGGTCAGGCAGCTGCCGGGGGCATCCGCGACTTCGACCACACCGTCGTCTCCCCTGCGTGGGGCGGACGTGGGCTGGCCGGCGCGCTCGTCGACTACGCACTCACCGACACCGTCGATGCCGGCTACCGGATCCGCCCGACGTGTTCGTATGTCGAGGGCTACGTCGGCAAGCACCCGCAGTGGCAGGACCACCTCGCCTGATCCCCCACCCCAGCTGACCGGCTCCTGCGCCGGTCAGCGCTGCGGTGTCTCATGTGCGCTCAGCCCGGCTTCACAATGTGCCGTCGCGGTCTAGACTGGCAGCGGAACCCCGCAGTTCCATACGAACTCTCGTTTCTCAAGGAGGCGAACATGGACATCCAGCCCATTCTGGACAAGGTCAACACCGGTCTCTTCATCAACGGCGAATGGCGCGATGCCGAAGGCGGCAAGACCATCGACGTCGAGAACCCGGCCACCGGCGAGGTCATCGCCAGCGTCGCCGACGGTTCGGCTGAGGACGCTCTCGAGGCGATCCGCGTCGCCGGTGAGAAGCAGGCCGAATGGGCTGCCGTCCCGGCCCGCGAGCGCGGTGAGATCCTGCGCCGCGCCTATGAGCTGCTCATGGAGCGCCAGGAGGACATCGCCGCAGTCATGACGGCTGAGATGGGCAAGGGCCTCGCCGAGTCCCGCGGCGAGGTCGCGTACGGCGCCGAGTTCTTCCGCTGGTTCGCCGAGGAGGCCGTACGCATCACCGGTGACTTCACCCAGTCGCCTGACGGCAAGAATCGCGTCATCGTCTCCCGCGAACCGGTCGGCCCGGCGGTGCTCGTGACCCCGTGGAACTTCCCGCTGGCCATGGGCACCCGCAAGATCGGCCCGGCCATCGCCGCCGGCTGCACGATGGTGTTCAAGCCCGCCAAGCTCACCCCGCTGACCTCCCTCATGCTCGTCGACGTCCTCAAGGACGCCGGCCTGCCGGCAGGTGTGCTCAACGTCGTCACCTCGGCGTCGGCCCGCCGCGTCGTGACCCCGTGGATGGAGTCGAACATCGCCCGCAAGGTCACCTTCACCGGTTCGACCGAGGTGGGCGTCGGGCTGCTGGAGCAGGCCGCCAAGAACGTCATGAAGCCCTCGATGGAGCTCGGCGGCAACGCCCCGTTCGTCGTCTGCGAGGACGCCGACCTGGACAAGGCCGTCGAAGGCGCGATGCAGGCGAAGATGCGCAACATCGGCGAAGCCTGCACGGCAGCCAACCGCTTCTTCGTCCACTCCTCGCTCGCCGAGGAGTTCGCGCAGCGCATCGCTGAGCGGATGGGCCAGCTGACGATCGGCAACGGTCTGGATGAGAACAACTCGGTCGGCCCGCTCGTCGAGGACAAGGCCCGTGAGAAGGTCAGCTCGCTCGTCGACGACGCCGTGGCGAAGGGCGCAACGGTCCTCACCGGCGGCAAGAAGGTCGACGGCCCCGGCTACTTCTACGAGCCGACCGTGCTGACGAACGTCTCGGAGGACTGCGAGATCCGCCGCGAGGAGATCTTCGGCCCCGTCGCCCCGATCTTCACCTTCGACACCGATGAGCAGGCCATCGAGATGGCCAATGAGACTGACTTCGGTCTGGCCGGCTACCTCTTCACCGAGAACCTCTCACGCGGCCTCAAGCTCTCCGAGCAGCTGCAGTGCGGCATGGTCGGCCTCAACACCGGTCTTGTGTCGAACCCGGGTGCGCCCTTCGGCGGCATGAAGCAGTCCGGCCTCGGCCGTGAGGGCGGCCGCGTCGGCATCGAGGAGTTCCTCGAGGTCAAGTACATCGCCACGCCGCGCGCCTGACGCCGGCACCTGCGCAGCTGAAGAGCCCCGAACCACATCGGTTCGGGGCTCTTCTGCGTCTGTGCTGGCAGCGGTCTGTGCCGACCTCAGCCTGTGCTGGTCTCTCTGCGTGTGCTAGTGTGCCGTCGGCCGATGGCGGCCGACGGCTTCACCGGCAGCCGGTTCAGGCGCGGCGCCGGGCGAGCACGTCGTCGATGCTGGCCACGCCAGCGCCGGAGTCCGTGCCGGTGGCCTTGAAGCGGATCGCGGTACGGCCATGGGAGAGCGGGCCGGCTGCGTCATCGTCCCGCGCGGCATCCTCGAGCTCCGGGCGGTAGCCGAGCTCAGCGGCGAACATCTCCGCCAGCGATTCGCGCGACTGCGGTTCCAGCGTGAACGAGCTGGCATCGGCCACGACCGGCTCCGGCTGCTCGCGGGCGACGACCGGGGCGTCGACGTAGGTGGGCTTGGGCAGCGGGTTGGGCTTCCAGCCGGTTGCCTGCAGGCGCTGGGCGAAGGGATCGGCCATCGCCGAGGTGTCGGTCGCCTCGGCGTCCGCGCCAGCCTCAGCATCGTCAGCGATCTCGGCATCGGCTTCGGCATCGTCAGCGGCTTCAGCAGTGGTGGCGGCTGCGTCTGCGGAGTCTTCGGCGGCGCGCGGCTTCGGTCCAAAGCTCAGCGACAGGGACTCCGGGGTGGTCCGCGAGATGGTGACGGAGGTATCCGTCTCCGCTGCGTAGTCCTCGCCGGAGGTGTCCTCGGTGGCTTCCGAGGCCGGGGGGTCCTCAACGGCGGCGGTCTCGGCTTCCGGTGCAGACTCCTCTGCGGCCGGCTGGGCGGTGTCCTTCGCAGCGGCTTCCGCTGCGGTGGACTCGGTCTCAGATGCCGGCGACTCCGGCTGGGCTGCGTCGACATCGATGATGTGACGGGGGAAGCGGCGAGCCTGGGCAGACGGGCGTGGGGCGCGCGCTGCGGCCGGTGCCGGGCGTTCGGCATCGCTCTGGGCAGTCGCCTCAGCCTCCACATCTGCGCGGGCCTGCACGGCCTCGCGGGTCTGCCCGGCTTCGCTGGCCTGGGCGGTCTCATAGGCGCGCGGAGCCTCGGCCACCGGGCTGGCAGCCTCCTTCCGCAGGGCGCGCACCCGCTTGTTGAGCTCACCGACGAGCAGCACCGCACCGCCGGCGAGCACTGCTGCCAGCAGCGGCACAGCCCAGGGCAGCACGCTGAAGGCTGCGAGCACGGCGGTGACGAGGGCAGCGGCGAGCATGCCGAGGAACACGACGGAGATCATCGGGATGACCGAGCGGATGCCGGCGATCTTCTCAGCGGTCTTCGCATCGACCGGGGCAGCCGGCCGGCCCGCGGGGCGAGCGGCACGATCTGCGGGGGCACCGCCTCGGGAACGGTGGGAACCGGGACCACCGACCGGGCCGGCGCTGCCCGAACCCGAGATGCGGGCGCCGGCGGCAGCTCCCGCGGCGCGGGTGCCGGCCGGGCGGGCGGAGTCGAGGTGACGACGCAGGTGAGCCGGCATGGCGGCAGGTCGGCCGCGGTGCGAGGTGGTGGGTCCGGCTTCAGTGGTGTTCGTCATCGTGGCATCCAGAGGGTTGAAGGGTCGGCGGTCGCGTGGCGTCATCGTCTGTGCTGCGGAGTGCAGCTGCGTCAGGGAGAGGGTCTCTCCGACAGCCACCGGGAGTTCGATGCACTCCGGTTCGGCTGCTGGCGCCTGCACCGCATCGGCAGGCTCCGCACCGCCGTCGATGATCGACAGGGTGGGGGCGGGACGGCGCAGGCTCAGCTGGGCCGGTTCGGAGACGACATCGACTGCTGGCGGTGGTGCGAAGCGGACAGCCGGGGTGGAGGCGGTGAAGAGCTCCGGGCGGGCGGGTTCTGCAGTGCAGGGCTCGGCTGCCGGAGGCTGGCAGATCTCGGCGGTTTCCGGCACCTCATTGAGCTCGCGCTGTGCTGCTGCGCGCTCCGTTCGCCGCAGAAGAGCCGGCAACGTGAACGCGAAGAGCACGACGAGTGCGATGAGAATCGTGATGCTTGCCTCCACACCACAACTGTAGGTCCGCAGCGACTGTCACGATCGGATCACGATGGGTGTGTCGAGAATCTGCCGCGGCCGCCGCCTGGCGGCCGGCACAGCCGGCAGTTCAGGGGCACCCGGCTCTGAGGCAGGCCAGCGGCTCAGTGGGCGGCCGGGGGCTGGGCGCGGTTCCGATGCCAGTAGTTGAGCAGTCCGAAGGGCACGTCCTCGCGCAGGAGCGCGAAGCTCGCGTGATCGGCCCAGGCACCGTCGATGTGCATATAGCGTTCGCGCAGTCCCTCATAGCGGAAGCCGAGCTTCTCGACCACCCGCAGGCTGGCGGTGTTCTCCGGGCGGATGTTGATCTCCATCCGGTGCAGTCCCAGCCCGGAGAAGCAGTAGTCGGTCGCCAGTGCCACCGCCGTCGGGGTGTGGCCGCGGCCGGCGAGCTGCTCATCGATCCAATAGCCCAGCTGCGCGCTCATGAGCGAGCTCCACTGGAACCCGGAGACCGTCAGCTGCCCGCGCAGCCGCCCGCCGATGTCGATGACGAAGGGCAGCAGCCGGCCGGATTTCGCCTGCCGGTGCAGCAGCCGGCGCAGATGGTGGAAGTCCGCCGGGTCTCCCCCGCGCGGATCGGTCGCCTCCCACGGGCTCAGCCAGCGGTGGTTGCGGATGCGCACCTCTTTGTAGTCCTTCGCATCGCTCCGGGTCATCGGGCGCAGCAGCACCTCATCGGAGCGCAGCTCGACCGGCCAGAATCCGCTCATCGATCCCTCACCGGTCGCGCGGCGGCCCGCTGGGGGTGCGGTTGAGCGGGACGACCTTGGGCCGCAGGTCGTGGACATCGGCCTCGGTATCGGAGTCGGCGCTGTCGTCTGCGGCTTCCTCGTCGAGTTCGTCGAGGACCTCGAGGATGATCGCCCCGACCTCCTGGATCGCCGACTGCACACCGGTGACGTCATCGGGCAGGCTGAGCACGACGGTGGTGCCGATCCAGCCGCAGACCGGGGACTCGAACACCGCGCGGGCATAGCCGGCGTCGAGCTGGGCGCGGCGGATCGCCTGCACCAGCCCCGGCACCTCAGCGTCGAGCGCACCGCTGAGCGCGGCACTCAGCTCGCAGCCCAACCCCACCCCGAGGCGGCCGACGACGGCCACCGCCCGGATGGGGCTGCCAGCCGCACAGGCGGAGGCGAGCCGCTCATGCAGCTCGTCGCCGACCTCGGCGGCGGTCGTCTCGACGTCGAAACCGTAGTCGTCGAGCATCGTCTTCGCCGCCTCGGCTGCGGCCATGAGCCTGCGGCCGGCCAGCGGGTGGGCCGGGCCGGCGGCGATGACGAGAGCCCGATAGGATTCGACGGCCTGCAGCGGTCCGCCGAAGGTGCTGCCGAACAGTCCGGTCACCTGCGGTCTCAGCTGTCGAGGCCGGCGACGTACTCGCGCAGCCAGCCGTTGAGCTCCTCGCCCAGGTCGTCGCGGCGTCCGGCCAGCGTGATGACGGCCTTGAGGTAGCTGATCTTGTCGCCGGTGTCGTAGCGGTCACCGGAGAATACGACACCGTAGACGCCCGTGGAATTCGGGTCGGCGGCCAGGGTCTGCAGGGCGTCGGTCAGCTGGATCTCATTGCCGCGTCCGGGCGGGGTCTTGTGCAGGACGGGGAAGATCTCCGGGGCGAGCACGTAGCGGCCGATGATCGCCAGGTTGCTCGGCGCCTCGGACGGGTCGGGCTTCTCGACGAGGCCGGTGACGCGCACCGCGCCGTCGACGTCGGTCTCCTCGACTGCCGCGCAGCCGTAGAGGCTGACCTCGTCCTGCGGGACCTCCATGAGCGCGACGACGGAGCCGCCGGTCTGCTGCTGGACGGCGATCATCTTCTCCAGGATCGGATTGGCCTCATCGATGAGATCGTCGCCGAGCATGACGGCGAAGGGCTCACGGCCGACATGCAGTTCGCTCTTGAGGACCGCATGTCCGAGTCCGAGCGGATCGCCCTGGCGCACGTAGTGGATGTTCGCCAGCTCCGAGGAGTGCTGCACGGCAGCGAGCTTCTTCGCATCGCCCTTGGCTTCGAGTGCGCGCTCGAGGCCGTCGACGCGGTCGAAATGGTCCTCCAGCGGGCGCTTGTTGCGGCCGGTGATCATGAGGATGTCGTCGAGTCCGGCGTTGACGGCTTCTTCGACGACGTACTGGATAGCCGGCTTGTCGACGACCGGCAGCATCTCCTTGGGGGTGGCTTTGGTGGCCGGCAGGAAGCGGGTGCCGAGGCCGGCGACGGGGATGACAACCTTGCGCACGGGGGCGTTGCTATTCTCAGTCATGTCCCACAGTCTACGCATGCGAAGGGAACCCCGATGACCCGCACCGGGGATGCAGCGGCCAAGGCGCAGCTGCGCAGCCGCATCCGCGCTGATCGCAGGGCCCGTGACGGCTCCGGCGCCGACTTCGCTCGCGTGCTCGACTCCTGCCTGCCGGACGCCGGTGCGATCCTGGCCTATGCGGCGCTGGCTGGGGAGCCGGATCTCGATGCCTTCCTCAATGCCGCCCGCGCGCGCGGGCGCACAGTCTATCTGCCTGTCACCACCCCTGGTGAGCCGCTGCGCTTCGGCCGGCTGTCCGGCCCGATGGCCGCGCTGCCGCGGGTGGGCCGCTGGCAGATCCGGGAGCCGGAGGCTGAGCTGACCGCCGCCGAGGTGGTGGCTGGGACCGAGCAGCATCCTGCCGTCGGCGTGGTGTTCGTGCCGGGGCTTGCCTACAGTTCCGCAGGCGCCCGGCTGGGCAATGGGGGCGGGTTCTACGATCGGACCTTCGGGCCCCAGGGGCAGGTGCCGGCCGGCTCGGCGGGGGTGCCGTTCATCGGTGTCTGCTACGCCGCTGAGGCCGGGCTGGCGGTGCGGGCCGAGGAGTGGGATCTGCAGGTGAGCGCGGTGGCGACGGAGCTGGGCGTGCGGCCGGTGGCGGCCGGCAGCGGCGCCGGCGCATGCGAGTAGGGCTATACTTCTCTACGGATTTTCGCCCGTCAGAGAGGTCTGCTGTGCCCACCTACGCCTACCGCTGCACCGAGTGCTCCCATCCCTTCGATATTCATCAGGCCTTCACTGACGATGCACTCACCGTCTGCCCGGAGTGCCGCGGACGGCTGCGGAAGGTGTTCGGTTCGATCGGTGTGAGCTTCAAGGGTTCGGGCTTCTACCGCAACGATCACGGTGCGACCTCCGGCGGGTCCGGCTCTGATGGTTCGAGCGGGTCCGGCGCGGACAGCGGTTCCTCCAGCACAGGTAGCGGGAGCGGTTCGGCCTCGGGTGGGTCGGCCTCCGGTGACTCGTCGGCGAGCGGGTCATCGTCGAGTGGGAGCTCCGGTGCGGCGAGCCCGCCATCTGCAGGCGCTGCATCGACCTCGTCGTCCTCTGCGTCATAACCACCCGCCAACATCCCCGTCATTCCGGCATCCCTGCAGGTCAGCACTGCTGACGACCGCCGAACGGCTGTGGATGGACAGGGTGCGCTCATCCACAGGCCACCGGCAGAGCAGCCGCAGATGCCGCACCGGTCCCGCATGCTCGGGTCATGATCTTCTCGCGCATCCGCCGTCTCCTGCCCTTCGGGCAGCCATCGCCGCCTGCCTCCGGGCCCACCGCACACACAGCGACCGGCACCTCGGCTGCGACACACACCGGTGTGTCGCTCAGGCGCCGGCGCATCCTCGGCGCGGCGGCACTGGCGGTGGCGACGATGCTCGCTGTCTGGCTCATCATTCCGCGCACCGGCGGCCAGCAGGTGCTCATCGCCAGCGCGCCGATCGCAGCCGGAGCTGAGATCACCGCCAGCGATGTCTCACTCGCCCGGTTCCCTGCTGAGCTCGTCCCGGAAGGCGCGCTGACCGATGCAGCCGCTGCGGTCGGATCGACGGCGACCGCCCATGTGGCCTCCGGCGCGGTGCTGACCGAGCAGACGATCCTCGCCCCGCGAGCCGAACCGCTGCCGGAGGGCATGGTGGCGCTGCCGGTCGAGGTCGGCGACGCGGCAGCAGCGCACGTCCTGCAGCCGGGACATCATGTGCGAGTGTTCGCCGCCGGGGCCGGTGGCGAGCTGCCCGATGCAGACGGTGATGTGCCGGCAGGTCTGGGGCGCGGCTCAGCGGTCGTCGAGTCGGCGGTGGTGGAGTCTGTGCAGCAGACCGGTGCCGGACGCTCACCGCTGGATCGCTCGACGGTCGTGGTGCTGCGGGTGCATTCGGACGAAGCCGCAGCTTTGGCCGATATCGCCGGTTCCGCCCTCAGCTTCGCGGTGCTAAACTGATCCGCTGCGCACCACCGGAGGCGCAACGATATGACTGTGGTCACGATCCGGTGCCTGAATGCGCATTTCTGCATATATGTGTGCCGCCTGAGGGTTAGTTGAAACCTGAATTCCTGTCCCGTGGCGGGTACGATCTATGTGTCAATGAGACAGTCGGCGTGTGCTTGCGCGCCCAAGCTGCTGTACACCCGAAAGGACTTCCACAATGCTCAAGGGCTTCAGAGACTTCATTCTCCGCGGCAATGTCATCGAACTCGCGACCGCGGTCATCATCGGCGGCGCCTTCACAGCGATCGTCACCGCGATCTCCGACAAGGTCATCAACCCGCTCATCGCTGCGATCGGTTCGGCCGAGTCGCCGGCCCTGTCGTTCTACCTGCGTGAGGGCGTCGAAGCGACCAAGGTCGACATCGGCGCGGTCATCACCTCCTGCATCAACTTCCTCATCGTCGCTGCTGTCGTCTACTTCGTCATCATCATGCCGATGAACAAGATCAACGAGCTGCGCAAGCGCGGCGCCCCGGAGGACGAGGTTCCGCCGACCTCCGAGGAGCTGCTCACCGAGATCCGCGACCTGCTGCAGAACCAGCAGAACGCTGCCGGCGGCGCCGGCCCGGACATGCCGAACTCCGCCGGCGACGGGCAGCCGCGCCACTGATATACGGCCAAGCCTCATGCACAGGGCCGGGAGGGATCATGCGGATCCCTCCCGGCCCTGTGTGTACCCCGTAAAGTGCCCGCGCTCAGCTGTCCTCACTGTGGGCAGCGGACTAATCTGTAGACCATGACCGACAACGAGTGCGGGATCCCCGACGACAACCAGCAGCCCGAACCGGCCGCTGCCCCATCCCCACGCGCCGAACAGCTCACCGACCCCGACGCCGCCGCCCCCGGCACTCCGGCCGCTGCCGAGGAACAGCCGGCCGACACCTCGGGCGCGGCAGCGGAGCAGGCACCTGGCGAGCCGCAGTCGTGGCAGGACGTCGCCCCCTGGCAGGGCAAGGCCACACCGGTGGACAAGCTGCTGCTCTTCGGACTCATGGGCGTGCCGCTGTTCTACATGGTGATGCTGCCGTTCCGCCCGCAGCTCATCGCCAGCCACCCGGTGCTGTTGGAGTTCCTCACCGGCGCGAAGTCCGCGATCGTCGGCGCTGCCGCCTTCGCTCGGATCGGCGAGCTGCCGCTCACCCTCGTGTTCATCGCCGGCCTCATCGGCATGGCGAAGCTCGACTGGATGTTCTGGCTGGCCGGCCGCCGCTGGGGCGATGGCGCCGTGGACCTCTTCGCCCAGTCCGACCGTCAGCGCAAACGCTTCCGGCAGCTGAAGAACGTCCCGACCTGGCTGCTGCTGTTCTTCATCTTCATCTCGCGCGTGCCCGGCTTCCCCGGGCCGATCGCCTGGCTCGTCGCCGGTTACAGCCGGATGCCGCTGTGGCTGTTCCTCACCGCCCAGATCGCCGGAGCGGCTGCGATGACGGCGGTGTGGACCGCGCTGGGCTATCAGCTCGGGCAGGCCGCAGTCGATGTCATCCAGGTCATCGACCGCTATGCGGTGTGGATCTCGCTGGCGCTCGTCATCGGCATCGTCGGGTGGTCGACGGCCAAGACCATGCGCAGCGAAGCGAAGAAGGCCAAAGCCGCTGAAGCTGACGCAGCGGCAGAGGGCACAGCAGAGGCCTCGGCCGAGAACGAGATTCAGCGCTGAGCGCCCAGCAGTAGACTGACCGGCATGTCGATCGTTCCCACCCGCGATGAGATCGCTGCCGCCCATGCGCTCATCGGCGTGCGCATCCGCCGCACCCCGCTCATGGAGGTGCACCTGCCCTGCGGCACCCCGGTGAGGCTTAAGCTCGAGCTCTTCCAGCACACCGGCAGCTTCAAACCGCGCGGCGCCTTCACCGGTGCGCTCACCGCTGCCGAGGCGCCGCAGTCTCTCGTCGCCGCCTCCGGTGGCAATCATGGTCTGGCCGTCACCCATGTGGCTGCCGAGCTCGGCATCCCCGCACAGATCTTCGTGCCGAGCACCGCGCCGGAGGCTAAGGTCTCCCGACTGCAGGCGATGGGCGCGCAGGTGACGGTCACCGGCACGGTGTACGCCGATGCCTTCGCCGCCAGCCAGGAGGCCGCCGCACAGCCCGGCGCGCTCGCCCTGCACGCCTACGACTCCCCTGCCACCGTCACCGGCCAGGGCACGCTGGGCCGAGAGCTCGACGAGCAGCTGAGCCGCGAGCGGGCTGCTGTCGCTGGCAGCCCCGGCGCCGAGGTCGGCCGCCCGACCGTGCTCGTCGCCACCGGCGGTGGCGGTCTCGTCGGCGGGGTCGCTGCGTGGTTCGGTTCCAGCGCCCGTGTGGTGCCGGTCGAACCGGTGGGCTGCGCTGCACTGCACACCGCGCTGGCTGCCGGTGAGCGCACTGCCATCAGTCCGGCCGGCATCGCTGCTGATTCGCTCGGCGCGAGCACCATCGGCGAGATCTGCTTCGCCGTCGCCCAGCGCGATGACCTGCATCCGGTCCTCGTTGAGGATGAGGCGATCAGGCAGGCGCGCACCTGGCTGTGGCGCCAGACCCGCATCGCGGCCGAACCCGGCGGCGCGGCCGCTCTGGCCGCACTGCTGTCAGGCGCCTATCAGCCGCAGCCCGATGAAGATGTCACCGTCATCGTATGCGGCGCCAACGCCGACCCATCGGACCTGCCGCTGGTCTGAGGTTCATTCCTCGCGCTGCTCAGGTGCTGTCGCCGTCGGCTGCAGCGCCTGCTGGATGAGGGGTCCGACCATCGCCACGACCTCGCTGCGGTCCATGCTCGCCAGCGGCTCGAGGCGCAGCACATAGCGGATCGTGCAGATGCCGAGCAGATGTGAGAACGCGAAGATCGTGCCGGGCAGCTCGACATTGCCCGGCAGCATCTGCGCACTCCGTGGCGCTTCGGCGCTGATGACGTCCTGCAGGAGGGCGCGAGCCTCATCTGATTCGAGCGCTGTGCGCAGCACGGCGCGCGGGATCGCCGCGGACGGTTCCCTCTCCCAGACGTCCAGCCAGGCTTCGACGAGGCGCACACCGATCTCATCGATGTCGGCATCGGCAAGAGATTCCAAGATCACATCGCGCATCGCCGCCTGCTCCAGCACTGCCTCACGGAAGAGCCCTTCCTTGTCGCCGAAGAAGTGCCGCACGAGCGTCGGGTCGACACCTGCCTCCGTCGTGATCGCACGCAGCGACGTCCCGCTGTAGCCGGTCTCGGCGAACCGGCGCGCCGCGATCTGCAGCAGCTCCTTGCGTGTCTGCGACTCCCCAGGCGGCCGGCCCGTGCGCTTCTTCTGACTGCTTGCCATTCTTCACCCGCGCTGCAGATTCTGAGTCTGGAGACGAGCAGGCAAAGACCGCTTCACCACAGGACGACACCAAGCACACACCGTGGCCGGTGGCCGTCGGACTCGGCCTGGCAGTCTCCGTCCTCGTCGGTCTCGTCGCTGCAGCATTCCTGTGGCCGATCACGACCGGCAGCCCTCAGCACGTTCCGCTCGCCATCGCTGGGCCTGCCCCGGCAGTCTCAGTTGTTGAGGATCAGCTCGCGGCTCAGGATGAGGATCTTTTCGACCTCACCGAGGTGGCTGACCGCGATGCTGCCGTCGAGGCGATTGAGAAGCGGGAGGTCGTCGGCGCCATCGTCGTCGGCCCCGAGACAGAGATCCTCACCACCAGCGCCGGCAACCCGCAGGTGGCGCAGATGCTGGCGAAGATCGGCGAGGCAATGGAAGCCGCGCAGGCTGGCCAAGCCGCGCCGCCGGCCGGCGGCCAGCCCGGTGCTGAGCAGCCAGGCGCTGGTCAGCAGCCGCCCACAGTGAAGGTGACCGATGTCGTGCCCGCCGGCAGCGTCAGCGTCGCAGCCAACCTGACGATGATGCCCGGACTCATCGGCGGAATGGCCGGAGCCGTCGTCTCGCTGCTCGTCGTGCGCACGCCGATCCGACGGTTCGCAACCCTCGCCGCGGTCGCGACAGCAGGCGGACTGGTCGGTGCCGCAGTGCTCGGGCCTTGGTTCGATGTGCTCCAGGGCAACTACTGGCTCGCAGCCGCCGCCTTGGGCATGGGCATCCTCGCCATCAGCAGCTTCATCTCCGGCCTCGGCACAATGCTCGGACGCGGCGGCATGGTGCTGGGCATCCTCACCATCTTCTTCATCGCCAACCCGTGGGCCGGACTCTTCGCACCGCGGGAGTTCCTCTCCGAACCGATGGGAACGATCGGCGCCTATATGCCCAACGGCACCTTCGTCGACCTGCTGCGCTCGATCAGCTTCTTCCCCGATGCGCCCACCGGCGGCCACTGGCTGGTGCTGGCGATCTGGGCGGGTGCCGGGCTCCTCATGCTCGGCATCGGAGCTGCCCTCCAGCACCGTCGCACTGCCCGTCAGACTGTCTGACGACATCAGCGAAGCGCCGGGCGGGAGCATGCGTGCTGCCGCCCGGCGCTCGTGGCGCCGGCCGCTCATCCGGCTGGCGCCGTGCCGGCTCACGCGCAGTCGACTCACGTTAAGCTGTCTCGGTGGCACTCAGAGATCTGTTAGCGGATACGCGACCGCTGCGCACACCGACGTTCTGTCGGCTGTGGACGGCGAACATCGTCACCGTCATCGGCGCACAGATCACGATCGTTGCGATCCCAGCCCAGCTCTATGCAGTGACCGGACAGTCGAGCTATGTCGGTCTGGCCGGACTGTTCGGGCTCATTCCGCTGGTGATCTTCGGCCTCTACGGCGGTGCGCTGGCCGATGTCATGGATCGGCGGCTGCTCATGCCCGGCTCCGGTTTCGGGCTCGTGGCCGTCAGCTTCGCGCTCTTCGTCCTCTCTGCACTCGGCGCGCCGAATGTGTGGCTGATTCTGTCGGTCTATGCGCTCCAGCAGTCGTTCTTCGCGCTCAACCAGCCAGCCCGCACCGCGATCCTGCCGGCGCTCCTGCCCGGTGACCAGCTGCCGGTGGCCAATGCGCTGAATATGACGCTCATGACCTTCGGCGCAGTCGTCGGCCCGCTCGTCGGCGGCATGCTCATCCCGGTCATCGGGTTCTCCTTCCTCTATCTCTTCGACGCCTGCGCGCTGCTCGTGTCCGTGTGGGCCATCTGGCGTCTGCCGTCCCTGCCGCCGCAAACGGCCGCTGACACCGCTGACGCCGATGACGCTGCTGCTGCCGCTGAGGGTGGCACGCCGTCGCGGCGGCGCCGGGCCGGAGTGCGCAGCGTCATCGACGGATTCGCCTATCTCTTCACCGCGCCGGTGCTGCTCATGAGCTTCGTCGTCGACATCATCGCGATGGTCTTCGGGATGCCGCGCGCACTGTTCCCGCAGATCGCCCACGAGACCTTCAACGGCCCCAGCTCCGGCGGCGCTGTCTTCGCGATCCTCTCAGCCGCGGTTCCCCTCGGCGCGCTGCTCGGCGGGATCTTCTCCGGCTGGGTCTCCCGCGTCCACCGGCACGGCCTGGCGGCTGTCATCTGCATCCTCGTCTGGGGTGTCGGGATGACCGGCTTCGGGCTCATGCTGCCGGTGGCCGGACACTGGTGGATGCTCGCGCTCATCGGCGCGGTCGTGTTCCTGGCGATCGGCGGTGTCGCCGATGTGGTCTCCGCGGCCTTCCGCACGACGATCCTGCAGCAGGCCGCCGATGATGCCGTCCGCGGCCGCCTCCAGGGTGTCTTCATCGTCGTCGTGGCCGGCGGCCCGCGCATCGCCGATGTCCTCCACGGCTACGCCGCCACCGCCGTCGGCACCACCTGGGCGACCGCCGGCGGCGGGTTCCTCGTCATCATCGGCGTGCTCATCGCAGCCGCTGCCGCCCCGAGCTTCATCCGCTACCCCGCCCGCGGCTGACACAGCCTGGGCCCACCGGCTCCCACAGCGCTCAGGCCTGCTGGGCGGCAGCGAAGGGCAGCACCGCGGCAGCGCCTGCCTGCAGGAGTTCGCGGGCAAGCACCGTCATCGTCCACCGGGAGACGACGAGCGCATCGACAAGCAGCACCGCCCGGCCCTTAACGGCAGCCGCCTGCTCTGCGCTGAGCCGGTAGGCGCCAGCGAGGTTCTTGACGCGGAAGGCGGAGTTGACGTCCGGGCTGCCGGGATCGGCGAGCATCTCGAAAGCGCCCAGATCCTGCATCTGCCCCACCGCGGCCAGCCCGGCGGCCAGGGAGCGGGTGAAGACCGGCCGCAGTGTGTTCGGCACCGAGATCACCGCCTCGGGACGGGTGGGCCAGTCCCAGTCGGCGAGCACCCGCACTGCCGCCTGGCCGATCGCCTTGGGCACCGGAGCGTCCTCGGCTCCAACAGCGAAGGCTGCGGCCAGCTGCTGGCCGATCCCCAGATCGGTCAGGCGGGCGATGACCCGGCCTTCGGCTGGCCGCTGAGCGGGCGGGATCGTGCCGCGCAGGTCGATGCCGAGGCGTGCGAGGCCGCTCGGCCATTGGGCGCGTGGGGCGACCGGCAGGCCGACGGCGGCGAGCTGACTGCCGGCTGTCTGCAGTCCGGCAGCGCTGATCTCGGTGGCGAACCAGGTGCCGGCGCAGGTGTCACAGCGGCCGCAGTCAGCGGTCGTCTCATCATCGAGCTGGCCGGTGAGATACCGCATCCGGCACAGCTGCGTCGTCTCATACTCCCGCATCGCGTCGGCCTCACGTGTGCGCGTGGCAGCGACTGCGGCGTAGCGCTGGGCGTCGTAGGTCCAGCCGGCCCCGGTGGTGACGAATCCGCCGCGCACGCGGTCGACGGCGCCGTCGACCTGCAGGATCTTGAGCAGCAGCTCGAGCCGGCTGCGCTTCTCCCCCACCACGGTCTCGAGCGCCGGGATCGACATCGGCTCGTCTGGTCCGAGGGCGGCGAGCACCGTGGCGGCGGTCTCCTCGTCGGGCATCGTTGCGGTGGCGAAGTACTCCCAGATCCGTTCGTCCTCCGGCCCGGGCATGAGCAGCACATCAGCTGAATCGGTTGCGCGCCCGGCGCGGCCGACCTGCTGGTAGTACGCCACTGGTGAGGACGGGGCGCCGAAGTGGATGACGAAGCCCAGATCCGGTTTGTCGAAGCCCATCCCCAGCGCCGAGGTTGCCACGAGCGCCTTGACCTCGTTGGCTTTGAGCGCAGCCTCCATGCCGGCCCGCTCATCGGCGTCCGAGGCGCCGGTATAGGCGGCGACATTCCAGCCGGCCTGGCTCAGCGCCCGCGCGACATCCTGTGCCGCGGCGACGGTGAGCATGTAGATGATGCCCGAACCGGTGAAATCGCCCAGATGCTCGCTCAGCCAGGCGAGGCGGCGGGCCGGCTCGGCCTTCTCCATCACGCCCAGGCGCAGGGAGTCGCGGGCGAGCTGTCCGCGGATGACGAGCGCATCCTGGCCGAGCTGTTCGGCGACATCAGCGACGACCCGCGAGTTCGCGGTCGCTGTCGTCGCCAGCACCGGGATCGTTTCGGGCAGCTCCGCGAGGATCGCGCCGATGCGCCGGTAGTCGGGCCGGAAGTCGTGTCCCCAGTCGGAGATGCAGTGGGCTTCGTCGATGACGATCATCCCCAGATCGGCCATGAGCCCGGGCAGCACCTCGCTGCGGAAGGAGGGATTGGCCAGTCGTTCGGGCGAGATGAGCAGCACGTCCACGGTGCCGGCGGCCAGTTCGGCACGCACCTGGTCCCACGCCTCGGCGTTGGCGGAGTTCATCGTCACCGCCCGCACTCCGGCGCGCTCAGCGGCAGCCACCTGGTCGCGCATAAGCGCCAGCAGCGGGGAGATGATGAGCGAGGGCCCGCGGCCGGCCGACCGCAGCAGAGTCGCGGCGACGAAGTAGACGGCAGACTTGCCCCAGCCGGTGCGCTGGACGACGAGCGCCCGGCGGCGGTCGGCGACCAGTGCTGAGATCGCCTCGAACTGGCCGGGGTGGAACTGCGCGTCAGCCCGGCCGGTGAGCTCGCGCAGCACCTCCAGGGCCGCTGCATGCAGCTGCGGGTCGGGTGCCGCCGCCGAGGCGGTCGCTGGCTGGGGTGCAGATGCGTCGGTGCTCATGTGGTCGAGTCTAGGACGCCCGCCCACCCACACCCGCTCATCAGCGGAGCCAACGACGATTTCTCGCAGACCGTCTATGCGTGCGAAGTCGGGGCGAACCACGCGGACGTGCAGCCAACGCAGCCAAAGGAGGATATGATCACTTAGATTGGGCGTCTCGCGCCCCGCATTATAGAAGGATCGAAATGCCCCCTCGTAATCCCCGTCGCCCAGTACATACTATTACCTCCACCTTCGTTCTAGGCCTGCTGCTAATAGCTTCACCGGCCTCGGTTCTTGAAGTTAATTCAAAGATCCCCGACAGAATCTTCATCCAGAGCGACGACCGACTCCGAACTATTAGTCAGAATGACGGCATTACGCCATTCAGTACCGACGCTGTGACTTCGAGCCCGCACGGCGCGCGAGATCTTAATCGCGACTCTAAACTCGGGGCTGAACTGGACACCGAAAGCGGCGTAGTGCAAATTTCAACCAGCGAGAAAATTCAATCGCAACGGATGGTGAAGTCGAAGAGCTTTCTGGTAGGAGAAGACCGCAATGGCCTTGGCCATATACGCGCTTTCAAAAATAACGGCGACATCCAACTCGGAGCTATATTGCCAGCCCCGATGCCGACCGCGGAAATCTCTTACGACGTCGACGTTTCTGGAGGCGGAAGGTAGTGACAGACGGTAAAGCCGCAGTCGTCATTGCTCCAGATGGTCAAATGGTTGGCGGATTTGATACCGCGTGGGCACGCGATTCCCGAGGGCGACCTGTCGACACAGAATATGTCGTTCGCGGGCGCACACTTGTCCAGAAAGTCCATTTAAGCGACGAGTCGATTGCATACCCCGTCACTACCGATCCTCTGTTTAAAAGAGGCATGATCCGTCGAGTAAACCATGAAAAATGGAAGCGGGGAGCCTGGGTGGTGCAAGTTGAGGTCACCGGCGCCGCCAGGCTAATGAGGGCTTACAATTGGCGACAAGCCGCAACTCTAGGTTACGCGGATCTTGTTGATCATTATCCACGCTCAATGAAAAAGGCAACTATGCGCCAGCAATGGGACTGCCACATCCTCGGCCTCTACGGCACGTTCAAGATTGACCTTGAGGGATATAGGAAAAGCAAGCCAAATTGGGCTAGAACTGAGATCTGCAAATCCGTAAAATTGGCGTATAAGAAAAAGAAGGCCTCAGCAGTAGCGAGGGCTTGCAATTGGTGGCTCTTCAGAGTTGAGTGTGGGGTGAGGCGTCCAGACCCCCGCCGATGAGGAGCATTCGTAGCTGGTAGTGCTCGAAGTTGCGGAACCTGCGAGCGATCCGCCTGCCGAGCTCGATGAGCCCGTTGACCGCTTCGGTGCCGCCGTTGCTGGCAGCACTGGTATCGAAGTACGCCAGGATTGTCGTCTTCCACTTCCGCAGCGTTCTGCCCAGTCTGGCGATCTCCGGGATCGGGTATGTCGGCAAGGCCTCGATCACGCGGGTGGCCAGCCTGCGCCCTTGCGCGTGAGTGTCTTGGTGGAACATGTCACGGACGTCCTGGGCGCACTGGTAGGCGACTTCGACACTGATGTGGTCCTCGTGCGCAGCGAACGCCGCTTCGAGTCTCGTACGCTGCCGGTCGGTGAGGCGTTCTCGGCCGGCCCGTAGAAGGTTGCGGATGCCGTAGAGCGGATCGCCCTTCCGGCCCCGGTGCCTGAGTGTCTGCTGCTGGACGCGCCTGCGGACGTCATCGACGGCGCTGGTGGCGAGCTTGACGATGTGAAAAGCATCGAGCACACAGGTGGCGTCGAGTTGGTCATCGATCGTGTTCTTGTATCCCTGGAACGGGTCCAGCGTCGCAACCTGCACACCGTTGCGGAAGCTGGGCCCGCGTGCGGCGAGCCAGTCCTTGTACACCGTTGCTGAGCGTCCCGGGACGAGATCCAGCAGACGTGCCGTCGGGTGCTGGTGGCAGGAGAGACCGACCATGCCGGTGAGTTCCTTTCGGCCCTCGCCGGCGGGGGTCCGTGTGGTGCCAGACGTGCTCGTCGACGCCCAGGACTTCGACGCCGTCGAACCGTGCCGGATCGTCAGCGGCGGTGTTGAGCACTGGCCGGATCTGGGACCACAGGGTGTTCCAGGTCGTGCCCAGCTGGCGGGCCAGTCCCTGGATAGAGGCGTTCTCATACCGCAGCTGACGGATCGCCCACCGGACCGCGCGGGTTGTCAGCAGGGCGCGTGGTGCGGCGACCTGCGGGTTCTGCTCGGTGAAGGTCACGACCGGGCAGGCGGACTCGCGGCAGATCCAGCGGTGCTTGCGCCATCGCAGGCGGGCAGGACGTCCAGCGGATGGGGCGTCGACCAGGGTCACAGTGACGCGTCCGTGGCCGGTCGGGATGACGCCGCATCCGGGGCAGCCGGTCAGCGGGTCGCAGGCCTCGATGTCGAGGACGACGGCGGTGTCGGTGACCTCGGCGTGGATGAGGTGGAAGTCAGGCAATCCGAGCAGGACGTCACACCTGGCACAGCGATCCAGAGCAACAGCGCAGGGACACGTAGGATTAGGCACTGTCGAGGTCCTTGAGATCAGCAGGGGGGGTTAAAGTCCACACATCATCAGGGACCTCGATACTTATCCCCAGCACCCCTGCCCGACCGGCATGCCCACACTCAACTCTGAAGAGCCCAATTGGTAGGCCGCTTCTTCTGGGTCTGCATCAGCCCTGTTGCTGCCCTGCTCGCAGTTGTCTTCTTCACCGCTTTCTGTTTCGATGCTCGCGCGCTTCCGGCGCAGTTGCTTGAGGCTGCCGCGTTCCCGTACGTCTTCTGGTCCGTGATCTCGGTCGGTTGTTCACTCATGGTGGTTTGGCTGGTGCCGCGATTCTTCGCTTCGGCCCCGAGCGCACGATGGTGCGGGTTCGGCTTTCTGCTCTGCACTGGAGTCGCGATGACCTTGTCGCCGGTCTTCTCACTGCCGTGGACCCTACTGATAGACGATGGAGGATTCGAACCGTCAACTGTGGATGCCGTGATTTCGGGGATGTGGGCGCCTGGAATCGGTGCAGTCGGTCTGGCTCTGCTTCTTGGCCTGTGGCGGGGCCGCCGGAGCAGTATCGAGCCTCACCGCACTGATGGTGCTTGACCGTGGTTCTTCGTCCGCGCAGCTCTGACACCCCGCTGACGGTCTGAGAACCCGGGGGCGGGTTCAAGATGTTGCGACGGCCAGTGGAATCCGCCGGGCCCGCTCCACTCCGTATGATGGTCAGCGAAACCATCCCCGTCCCCTGACAGGAGGCCCTGTGGCTGCGCATCCGCATGGTCATCCCGGTGCCGCGAGCACTCAGCAGTCCCCGCTGCACCCGCAGCTGCGGCGTGCTGTTCCGGGCTGGGTGCTGGCCGCCTCGACAATCGCGGCATGGGCGCAGACGGGCGCGACTGCGTTCCTGTTCTTCAGCCTCGGTTCGGCCCTTGATGTGCTCAGCTACGGCGAGCGCCTCCTGCCGGCTGAGATCATCACCCTCATCCTCATCGCCGCAGCCGCTGCCATCTGGGCCACACTCGGCGCAGGCTTCTCCGCCTGGGCCGCCTCAGATGCCGAACGCCAGCTGCGTTCAGCCGCCCTCAGCAGCCTCTACCGCCTCGGCGCCGTCGACGTGCAGTCACGGGCCGGGTCCCTGCTGTCGCTGCTGACCGACGGAGTGCAGCGCACCGCGAACTACCGCGCGGTCTTCCTCGGCCCGATGATCGGGGCGCTGACGACCCCGCTGCTCGTCCTGGCGATCATGGCGCTCACCGTCTCCGGGAAGATCGCCGGGATCCTCGCTCTGCTGCTGCTCATCGTCCCGATCGTCATCGGCGCCTTCCGCCGCGCGGTACGCCCGATCGGCCGGTCCTACCGGATGACCCAAGGCCGGCTGACGGCAGCGTTCTTGGAGGCGATCCAGGCCCTCGACACGCTCGTCTACGCGCGCGCGGCCGGCCGGTCGGCTGCGGATCTGGCCCGCCGCGGTGAGGAGCACCGGTCGAGCATCATGCGGATGCTGGCGGGCAATCAGCTGCTCATCTTCGTCGTCGACGCCGCGTTCTCCCTCACCGTCGTCGTCGCGGCCGCCGTCCTGTCCGTCCAGGCCCTGTCCGCCGGGACGCTGAGCCTCGGCGGTGCGCTGGCGATCCTGCTCATGACCACGCTTGTCATCGGTCCGGTCGACATCATCGGCCGGTTCTTCTACATCGGCATCAGCGGCCGCGCCGCCCAGCGCAGCCTCAGCGACCATCTGAGTGCTGGCACCGCGCCCGAGGCGCCTGGCGCCTCGAGCACGAAACGTCCCCGCGGGGACGTCGAGACGGGGTCCGAGGAGACTGTCGGTGCGGCAATTTCGCTGCGAGATGTCGCCGCCGGCTGGCCGGGTGGCCCGCCGGTGCTCGCCGGGCTGAGCATCGACGTCGAACCCGGCGAGCACGTCGCGCTCATCGGACCCTCCGGGGCAGGGAAGTCGACGGTCGCCTCCCTCATCCAGGCACACCTCCTGCCGCGCTCCGGCCATGTAACGGTCGGCGGACTCGACACCCGGGACGCCGAGCCCGAGGCGGTGCGAGAACAGCTGGCCGTCGTCGAACAGCAGACGTTCCTGTTCATGGGCACGATCGAGGACAACCTGCGCATTGCCGCGCCTGAGGCCGATGACGATCAGCTGTGGGATGCGCTGGAGACCGCCGGACTGGCGGCCGATGTGCGGCAGATGCCCGCCGGGCTGGCGACCCCGGTCGGTGAGCACGGCCGGCTGCTCTCCGGTGGTCAGGCCCAACGGCTGGCGATCGCCCGCGCGGCCCTGCGCGATGCCCCGATCCTCATCCTCGACGAACCGACCAGCCAGGTCGACCTCGCCGGCGAAGCCGAGATCCTCCAGGCGCTGCGGCGGCTGGCTGCGAAGCGCACGGTCCTCATGATCGCTCACCGGCCGCTGGCGGTGCTCGGCGCCGACCGGGTCATCGACCTGCGTGAGGCCACCGGGAAGGCGGTGTCATGACGTCTCGCACGGCGAGCCGCCGAGAGCTCACCGGCTGGCTCATCAACCACACCCGCGGGCTGCTCAGCCCGCTCGTCTTCGCCGTCATCGCCCGGGTGCTCGGACAGCTGCTCGGCGTAGCCCTCTTCGTCCTCGCAGCGCACCTGCTCATCCAGGCCGCTGATCTGCACGTCTTCGGTCTGCAGTCTGCCGGGCAGCAGCCGGCCGAGCAGGTTCGGATCAGAACTGCGATCGCATGGCTGGCCGGCATCGCGATCGCCAAAGCCCTGCTGCGCTACGCCGAGCACTATGCCGGCCACTATGTCGCCTTCACCTCCCTGCAGCGGCTGCGCGATGCCTTCTTTCAGCGCCTCATCCCGCAGGCGCCGGCGGCCACACAGGGCCGGGCAGGAGCAGAGCTCACCAGCCGGGCCACCTCGGACATCGACCGCATCGAAGTGTTCTTCGCCCACACACTGCCGCCGGCGGTCTCGGCCGTCGCAGTGCCGGTGCTGGCGCTCATCTGGCTGGCAGTCACTGTGAGCCCGGCTCTCGCGCTGGCCCTTGCGGTAACAGTGGCTGCACTGCTGGTGCTGCCCGTGGCGACCCGGCGCGGCGCCGTCGACTCAGCCGCTGCGCTCGCCCGCGTGCGCGGGGACATCGCTGAGCGCCTCGGCGATGATGTGCAGGGCATCCGCGAAGTGCTCGGTTTCGGCATCGAGTCCCAGCGGCTGGCCGGGCTTGCCGAAATCGACAGCACGCGTGGCGCGGCGGCCTCCCGGGTGGGTGCCAGCCAGGCGATCCGAGGGGGGCTGTCGGCGCTGCTGCAGGGCGGCGGGCTCATCGCTGTCGTCCTCGTCGGCGCTGCCACAGACGCCAGGGCGGCTGCGATCATGACGGCGCTGGCCGTCGGCGTCGCGCTCATCGGTCCTGCCCGCGGTTTCGAGGACTACATCACCGGGCTCGACAACGCCTTCGCTGCCACCGCCCGCATCCGCGAGATCATGGACGCTGCCCCGACGGTCACCGATCCCGACCCTGCCGCGGAACCAGCCACCACCTCGGAACCGGCCACCGCCTCGGGCGCGGATGTCGTCTTCGATGCCGTCACCTTCAGCTATGCGCCCGACTCCGAGCACCGTGCGCTCAGCGATATCAGCCTGCACGCCAGCGCCGGCTCGTGGACTCATATCGTCGGGGTCTCCGGCAGCGGCAAGTCGACTCTCGCCGGTCTGCTGCTGCGCGGCTGGGACCCGGTTGCAGGCAGTGTCCGGCTCGGCGGCCGTAAGGTGCGTGAGCTTCCGCTCGATGAGCTGCGCTCACGCATCAGCCTCGCCCCGCAGCGGCCGACAACCCTCAACGGCACCCTGCGGCAGAACCTCACGCTCGCCGCGCCGAAGGCCACCGACGAACAGATCGCTGCAGCGCTGACCGTGGCCGGCTTAGCCGATTGGGGCGAACGCCTCGATGAGCGGATCGGCCCGCGCGGGCTGAGCATCTCCGGCGGACAGCTGCAGCGCCTCTCTCTGGCCCGAGCGCTCCTGCCTGAACCACAGGTCCTCATCATCGACGAGGGGCTCAGCCAGCTCGACGCGGACACCGCTGCCGAGGTTCGGCAGCGACTGCAGGAGCTGCCGGATCTGACGATCATCGAGATCACTCACCGCGCTGATCTCATCCCAGCCGAGGCGCCCGTCTGGGTGCTCGATCTCGGGCAGGTCGTCGAGCACGGCACCGCTGGGCAGCTGCGCGCGGGCACGGGGCCCTTCAGCCGGCTGGTCGCGCGGATGACCTCGGCTCAGCTGTCCGACTCGTCCTCGTCTGCGCGGTCTGTGTCGGCGCGGTCGGCGTCGTCGGCCGCATCTGCCGCCGGGCGCGAGGCCTACGCCGGCCGACGGACGAGCCGCGACTTCGGCGCCCAATGAGGAGGCCGTTCGGCCAGCAGGTGCTCATCACCGCTCGTCTCCGCTGATGTCGGAGCGGACGATGCTGATTCGTTGCGCAACGTGCGGCGGTAGGCTTCGATGAGCGCCTGCACCCGCGGGTCCTTCGCCACCGGCTCAGGACTTCCCATCGTCGGTGGCGCTGTCGTCACCGGCGTCGCTGTCATCAGCAGTGTCGCCGTCGGTGCTGTCCTCGCCGGTGCTGTCGGCATCAGCGTCCGCTTCAGCGTCCGCGCCCGAGGCGGTGGGCGCCTCGGCGTTGTCAGCCTCGGCTTCCGGCTCGGTCTCGGTCGCTGCGGTGTCGACATTGTCGTCATCACTGCCGTCGCTGCCGCTGCTGATGAGACCGGCATCAAGGAGCTGCTGTTCGCGCAGCTTGCCGGTGTCGTACTGCGGCATGACGGCGGCCTGATCCGGGCCTGCATGGGAGGCCGGCACGAAGACGTCCTCTTCGCGCTGGGAGGCTCCAGCATGGCTGGACTTGCGCTCATTCACTCGGCGGCGGCAGCGCTGCACCGCCTCCGACAGAATGCTCTCGGCCCGGCTCGCGCGGCTCTTGACGGCCAGCGCTTCACGCAGCTGGTCCTTGAGCGCACTGTCGCTGCGCGAGACACCATCGGACTGGATCCAGTCGAGCATCGCGTCGAGGTCGTCAGCCTCATAGGTGTAGATCGGCAGGCCGGGGGGCACGCGCGGGCGGTTGCCCTGCCGTCCCACCACAACGGCGGCGGCGCGGGCAGCGTTGAGAACCGCCTGCGGAGAGAGCTGTTCGACCGTGTCCTTCCAGACCTCGAAGATCCGTTCGGCTTCGCTCTGTGGGTCGACGAAGGCATCGGTCGTCCAGACGCGCAGGGAGCGCCAGCCGTGGCGGGTGAGCGCCTCGGGGCGGAGGCGTTCGCGTTCGCGGATGCTCATGCGGTTGGCGTAGGCGACACCATCCGATTCGACCGCAACAGCCATGCCGTCATCGCCGTCAGCTGAGACAGACACAGCCAGGTCGATGCCGTTGTATCCGGCATGCGGTTCGACACCCATCCGGATGAGGCGTTCGGCCAGATCGTCAATGACGGGAGCGACATCGTCGTAGTGCGACAGCGCCAGCACCGTCTCTGCCGATCCGGTGTTCTCCTCGGCTTCAGCATCGCCGGCAGTCTCAGCATCGCCGGCAGTCTCAGCATCCCCGGCATCCGCAGCCTCCGCGGCACTGTCCGTAACATCTGCAGAGGCCGAGGCATCCGCACGGCCGGAGGCGAGCGCCTCGGCTTCGGTGCCTGCCGCCTCGGGAGCGGTGTTCTCGCGGGTCTTCGGGCTCAGCCCTCCTGCCGCCACAGCGGCCAGGAGGTCCGGCAGCAGGGTGGCGCCGTGGCGCAGCCGGGCGGGATCGAAGTCGTCGGATTCGAAGCAGGAGACGAGCGTGAGCTTGCGGCGGGCGCGGGTGACGGCTGCCGCGAGCAGCTTCTCGCCGCCGGGTTCGGAGAGCGCACCGAAGTTGCAGATGACGCGGCCCTGGCGGGTGCGGCCGTAGCCCAGGGAGAAGATCACCGCATCGCGGGCCATGCCCTGAATCTGCTTGCAGTCGGTGACGACGAAGGGCTCCTTCGAGCTGTCGGAGAAGAAGGCGGCGACATACGGGTACTGGCGGATCGCCTGCTGGATGCCGGCGGCCACCCGCTTGGCATGCCACGGCGTCAGAGTGATGACGGCCAGCGACTGGCGGGCGTTCGTGCGCGCGTGCTTGATGACGAGGTCGACAACCCGCTGCACTTCGACATCGAGGCTCTCGACCTGTCCGGTGGCGGTGTCCGGGGAGCCGAAGGCATCAGGCACATAGGCGAATTCGAGGCCGGTGCCCTCATTCGTGTGCGCGCTCGGCAGGCCGACGATCGTGCCGTCGTAGAACTGTTCGTTGACGAGCCCGAGGAGGCCGGCCGGGGCCAGCCGGTAACTGGTGTGGAGTCGGCGGGTGGGCAGGAAGGCGCTGAGCTCGGCGAGCACGCTCGGGGTGCCGGCGCCGTTGGGCGTCGAACGGCGGTCGACGGCGACGCTGAAGTCGCGCGGCCCGAGCAGCCGGTCATCGCCCATCGCGATCACCTGCTTGGCCCGTGCGATCGCCGGGAGCACCTCGGGCACGGCCATCCGGCCGGCATCAGCGAGGATGACGGTGTCGAACAGCGGCAGATCAGCGAAGTACTGCGGCACATCGAAGGGGCTCATGAGCCACACCGGGGCGAGCGAGCTGAGCACATCCGGGGCGGACTGGCTCAGCGGCTCGACGCGGAACTGCCGGGAGCGCAGCGCAGTGCGCAGCGCCTGGGCCTGCTGGGCGTGCTCGCCGATCGCATGCTTCCAGCCCTGGGCGTGCGACCACTGCAGGCGCTGGGCGCCGGCAGCCACGTACTGGCGGTCGCAGATCCGGAACTCGGCAGCCGTGCGGCGCATCCGCGCGGAGTCGTGCTGACCGATCTGCGGGTCCTCCGCAGCCAGGCGCTGCAGCACGGTCGCCCAGTAGGCGAGGTCGAACTCCTCGCCGACGAGTTCGTGATCGACGCGGCGCTCCCGCAGGTCGTCGATGAGCGCGGCGAGCCCGTCGCGGCGCAGCTCGGAGTCGAGGTGGGTGCGCGCAGGCAGATCCGCGAGCGCCTCCTTGTCCTCGCCCATCGCCTGCAGGCGGGCATGCAGCTCCTCGACGAGCATTCCGGCCAGATCGCCGCCATCCGGGGTGTCGTCCATGACCGGGGAGAGCTTGTCGAGGTCGGCGATGACCTCCTGGTACTTCTCATCTGCCTCGAGCAGGCCGCGCGGCACCTTGAGGCGGGTGCGACCGCCGGCCAGATCCTTGAGCGCGGCGCGTTCATCGCGGGCGGCGATGAGTGCGGCGTGCAGGTCGTCGATGTGGGCGCCGGGACGCAGGAATTCGCGGGCGGCCCTCTTCAGCCGGCGGCGCTCCATCATGCCCATCGGGTTGTCGTGTTCGGCGCGGTAGTCGCTCGAGCCGGTCGCGGCGATGAGCTCGCTGAGGTTGTGCTCGTAGACATCGGGCGAGAACTTGTCGAGGGTGCGGCGCACGCCCAGCAGCACCTTGAGCGCCTGACCCCAGCCGGCGACGGTGCGTTCGGGGTTGAGGCCGGCATCGCGCAGCACCGGCTCGCACAGCTCGGTCAGCTCCGGGATCTTCGCGGCCACCCGTTCGGCCACACCGCGGGCGGCCTCAGCATCGGTATCGGAGTTGAAGCGGGCGCCGAACCACACAGTGTCCTCGACATCGAGGGTGAAGGCTCCCAATGTCGAGAGGCGCAGCAGCTTCTCGCGCAGCGCACTGCGGTAGCTGGGCTCGGCGGCCATGATGTCATCGCCGAAGCGCACCGAGGTGGTGGGGCCGGGCTGCTGGGCGGTGAGCCGGGCCAGATGCTGCATCGTCTGGTGGACGGAGACGTTCCACGGCTGGCGGATGCGGTGCAGGGAGTCGGTGTGCTGTGCGAGGACCTCGCGGTGCTCGTTGAGCTGCTGCAGCAGGGTCGCCAGCGCGGGCCGCTCGGCCTTCTCCGCCTGGGCGATGAGGCGGATGAGCTGACGGTGGATCGACCGTGCCGAGTCACGGCCGTCGATGGCCAGATCCGGCAGTCCGGCCGCTTCCATCCGGGCGGCGAAGTCATCGAGGGCATCGGAGTTCTGCGCCACGTAGAGCACGCTGCGCCCGGTGTGCGCGAGCGTCGTGGCGATCGCGGTGGCCAGCTGGGTCGCGCCGGTCCCCGGCGGCGTGTCGACGACAAGCGACTGGCCGGCGACGACGGCATCGACGACGGCCTGCTGGTCGCCGTCGACGTCGATGGCGAGGAACTCCTCCTGCGGCCGGCGGTCCGGCAGCGGCACCGGGCCCGAGGTGTCGGTCGCCTCGGCAGCGGCGGTGGCCGTCGCCTCGGGCAGGGCGCTCGTCTCTCCGGCCAGAGCACGGAGGATCGGATGGGCCTCCGGCAGGTTCTCGCCGCTGAAGGGGCTGGCGATATTGGCGAAGGTCGAGACGATGAGGCGCTGGTTGACGAGCAGTCCGGGCACGCCGCGCGAGACCTCGCGCAGCCGCTCGACGACGGGGTTGGGGTCGAAGCCGTGGCTGTATCCGGTGGCGGCGATCCACTCATCGACGTCGATGGTGATGTCGTGTTCGCGTGCGAGGAAGTCGACGAGTGCCGGGTTGATGGTGATGCTCTCGTCGAGGATGATCTCGTAGTCCTCAACGCGGGAGCCGCGCGGCACGAGGCGGACGTGGCGCAGCATGACGGGGGCGGCGTAGTCGAGGCGGGATCCGGTCTCACTCTCCTCGCTCCAGCTGGCGAAGCCGATCGCCAGATGCGCGGTGTTGATGCCGCGCTCACTCGCCAGCTGCTCGGCCTTCTGTCGGATCGAGCGGGCCCGGCGCCGGGCGTCGGAGAGCTGGTCGTGGTCGCGGATCAGGCTGGACAGACGGGTGGGCCGTCCTGCCAGCAGCTGTGCCAAGCCCGAAGGATGCGCACCGGTCAGCTCGATGGAGCCGTCGCGGGAGTCCCGATACTGCAGCATGGTGTCGCGCCCGCCGATCTTGGCAGCGCGAGCCTTCCACGCGGCAAAGGCTTCGCCGACTGTGGACTGTGTTGCTTGTTCGGTTGATGACACATATCGAGCCTAACCACTCGGCAGGCGATTGTTGCGCTGGCGCACCGGGGAACCGTGATTTTCCGCCGCGCTGGTACACTGGGCTGGTTGCTCAGCCGCGGCCGGACGCGAGGCCGCGAGCCGGGTTCTCAGCCCCCGTAGCTCAGGGGATAGAGCACCGCTCTCCTAAAGCGGGTGTCGCAGGTTCGAATCCTGCCGGGGGCGCACACTCTGACCAGGGAAACCGCGGACACGGCGCGGTTGCTCTCGGCAGCGCCCTCGCCCGCGCCAACGGGAATGCATCATGGGTTCCTCACACGTGCACACTGAACCCAACCCGGTGACGTCCATCACATTTGAAGCAGGCGGCGGATACCCGCACTGCCCGCGGCCTCACCGCTGGACTACAGTGGAGGTGTTCAGTCCCGGCACACCTGATGCAAAGGAATCCCCATGTCAGTCTTCCAGGCCCCTCCGGGTATGCACACCCCGATGTACGGTGTCGACTTCAGCGTCGGCCTCGTGCGCATGGTGCGCAAGGCCCTCGTCTTTGTCGGCCGCGCCAGCCGCAGCGAATACTGGTGGGGACTGCTCGGCCTCATCATCGCCGATGTCGCGATCTCCATCGCCAAAGGCCTCATCCTCGGCCCGGCGACCCTCATGTCCGGCGCCTTCGGCTCCAACCTGTTCATCGGGTTCAGCGATCTGGCGACGGTTCCGCTGGAACTGCTGAGCCTGCTGCTCTGCATCCCGCAGCTCTCGCTGAGCTTCCGCCGCCTGCATGACGCCAACACGACCGGCTGGCTCGGACTGCTCATCCTCGTCCCCGGTCTGGGCTGGATCGCCTCCCTCATCTTCGGGTTCCTGCCGACCACGGAGAACGAGCGCTTCGAGAACTCCGTCTGATTCCCCGCTCGCTGACGAACAGCCGCCGCATCGATCGATGCGGCGGCTGTTCTCGTCTCAGGAGGCGACTCTGCCGAAACTGCCGGAAGGGCGAACCCCGCCCCGGGCCCGAGGTGTCCCGCCCCGGGCCCGTGGCCTCGGCTCAGTCGTCGACGGCGTCGCGTCCGCGGCGGACGATGTTGGGATCGGCTTCGTAGACGACCGAGGTGTCCTTGCCGGCGTAGTCGAACTGGTTGAGGTAGTAGCGCATCGCGTTGAGGCGGGCGCGCTTCTTGTCATTGGACTTGATGGTGATCCACGGAGCGTGGTCGGTGTCCGTGCGGCGGAAGGTCTCCTCCTTCGCCTTCGTGTAGTCTTCCCAGCGGTCGAGGGACTCCAGGTCCATCGGTGAGAGCTTCCACTGCCGGACCGGGTCGATCTGGCGGATGGCGAACCGGGTGCGCTGTTCGGACTGGGTGACGGAGAACCAGAACTTCGTGATGTGGATGCCGGAGTCGATGAGCATCTTCTCGAACATCGGCGCCTGCACCATGAACTCCTCGTACTGCTCATCGGTGCAGAAGCCCATGACGCGCTCGACATTGCCGCGGTTGTACCAGGAGCGGTCGAACATCACGATCTCGCCGTGGGTCGGCAGGTGCTGCACATAGCGCTGGAAGTACCACTGGCCCTGCTCGCGGTCGGAGGGCTTGTTGAGGGCCACCACACGTGCGGCACGCGGATTGAGGTGCTCGGTGAAGCGCTTGATCGTCCCGCCCTTGCCGGCTGCGTCGCGGCCTTCGAAGACGATGACGTGGCGCAGGTCGTTGTCCTGGCCCCAATACTGGAACTTCAGCAGCTCCACCTGGAGGCGGTACTTCTCCAGCTCGTACTCCTCGCGTCCCATCCGCTCGTCGTACGGATAGCCCTCACGCCAGGTTTCGACGGCTTTGCCCATCGGGTCGATGAGATCCGGGTCCGGGTTGTGTCCGTCGGCGACGGTGTAGCCCTCGGTGTTGAGACGGTCGATGTATTCACGGAGATTCTCACGCTGTGAAAGATGCACTGGTCAACCTTCTTCCTCTGCAGCTGATGTGGCGTCTGGGGATGCGGCACCGGCGCTCTGCGGATGCACAGCGCCGGCCGAGGCGGTCTCAGGCGGTGCCGGGCGGCCCCGCCTGCGGTCAGCGGGAGACCCGCACGACCATGGTCGGGCATTTGGCGTACGGCAGCACGGACTGCGAGGTCGAGCCGAGCAGCAGGCCGGCGAAGCCGCCGCGGCCGCGCGAGCCGATGACGAGGACGTCAGCGGTGTCCGAAGCGCGCACGAGCACTTCGGCCGGCTGGCCGTCGAACAGGGTCCAGCGCACGGTCAGCTCCGGGTGCTTCTCCCGCAGCGCCTCGCGGGCGTCGACGAGCGCGCCGGAGCTCTCGTCGATGAAGCGGCGCATATCACCGGTGCTCGGCAGCCACTCGGGTCCGACGACAGCGGTGATCGTCACGCCGATGATGTGCAGCGGCGTGCCGCGCTGCGCAGCCAGCGAGGCGGCCTCCCACAGGGCCGGGGAGTCCTTGCCGAGGGAGTCGACACCGACGACGACAGAGCCGGAGAAGTCCATGCCGGGCACGGTCTCCATCTCCGAATCGGTGTCGATGACGCCGTGTTCGTAGTGGCGGATCGGCCGGGAGGCGGTCTGCTTGGGTGAGCGCTCAGCATCGGCGCTCCAGCCGACGGGGATGACGACGGTCGGGCAGGCGGCGTGGGCCGGTAGCGCCGAGGAGACGGTGCCGAGCAGGCGTCCGGCGAAACCGCCTCGGCCGCGGGAGCCGACGACGGCCAGCGACGCAGCCTTGGACTCTTCGACGAGCACACCGGCGGCATCGCCGATCTCGATGACGGCCTCGACGGGGATGTCTGCGGCCTTGACCTCAGCGGCGGCCTCCTTGAGGGTCGCCGTCACCGAGGCGCGGATCGCCGTGTCATCGATCGGGACGTAGGAGACGTCGATGGTGGCAGCGGTGACGCTGGGGATCGTGTACGCGCCGACGAGGCGGATGGAACGGCCCAGCGACTTCGCTTCGCCGATCGCCCAGCGCAGGGCGTTGCGGCTGGCTTTGGAACCGTCGATGCCGACGAGAATCGCTTCCGGGTCGGCGACATCGGAAGTGGACGGGGACTGTGTGTTCGCGTCTTCGGTCATGGCAACTCCTAACAGCGGATTGTGACTTCCACAATACCGCCTCAGACCGCCTGTGGACCCGGCGGGGCACTAGCTTGGTCGGCCGGTTCTCGCGATGCGGTCGACAAGCGCCGCCTGCGCATCCGGAACGTGCCGCCAGGCAGCGGCTCGCATATGAGACTGGCAGCGGCGCGCTTGTGGGAACTGTCACCTGCTGCGTACCCCGGATCACCCCACGGGTGCAAGGCGCCTTGATAGCATCGAGTGGCAAGCGCAGGATCCGCTCAGGACCTGACCGGCTGATCCCTCAGCCGGGACGTAGCTTCCACGAAAGGACCGAATATGGGTTTCCTCGCATTTCTTCTTCTCGGCCTCATCGCCGGGGCCATTGCCAAGGCGATCCTGCCCGGCCGTCAGGGCGGAGGCTGGCTCGGCTCCCTCATCTGCGGTGTCATCGGCGCGATGCTCGGCGGGTGGATCGGCACGGCTCTCTTCGGCACGGGCGTCGACAAGTTCTTCTCGCTCAGCTCCTGGCTGCTGGCCGTCGGCGGCTCGCTCATCGTGCTCATCGTCTGGGGATTCATCTCCGGGCGCTCACGCGACTGACGGCACGCGCCGCGGTCTGACGGCCGGCGGCGCATAAGACGCCGTGCGAGAGGCGGTCTGCTCCATCCCGGAGCAGACCGCCTCTCGCATTCAGCACGAGCTCGCGCTCACGATGAGCTGCTCAGGCGGCAGTGGCGTAGGACAGGAACGGCCGCCACTGTTCGGCGGGGTTATCGAGTTCACGCAACCAGAACCGGCCAGTGCGCGGCGGTCCTGGCGTGAAGGACAGCGTCCAGCCCATCTCCTCCGGTGTGCGGTCACCCTTCTTGTTGTTGCACGCACGGCAGCAGGCGACGAGGTTCTGCCAGGTGTTGCCACCGCCTCGGGAGCGGGGCAGCACATGGTCGACGGTGTTGGCGTGTCCGCCGCAGTAGGCGCAGGTCGCATTGTCCCGGCGCAGCACCCCCCGGCGCGAGAGCGCCACCGAGGCGTTGGCGGGCGGGCGGACGTAGCGGGTGAGCAGAATGACCGAGGGCTGTTCAAGGGACAGCATCTCGCTGCGCACCTGCACGCATTCGTCTGCTGCGAGAACGGTTGCCTTCCCAGCGAGGACGAGGATGATCGCCCGTCTGAAGGACACGACGGACATCGGCTCGTAGCCGGCATTGAGCACCAGAGTCTTCACAGGTTCGCTCCTCTGCTGAGAACACACAAGGCGCTGCACGACTGTGCAACGCCTTGGAACTGGGAGATCTGCCGAGCAGGCACGGCAGGTATCGAGTCGACTATGGAGTCGACTATCGAATCGACGATGTCGAAGATGTCGACGGCGTCCACGCACTCCGGCAGCAGACCTGAGGCGGTCACGGTATGTGCCGTCGTCATGGCCTGGCTCCCTTCTCTGCTCGGTTGCGGTTTCGGCAGCTGACGGCCGCCGCGGCTGGACATCGTCCATTTCACTGCGCACTAGGGTAGCCGAGAGCGGCGGTTTTCGCCTCCGACGCGCACATCTTCAGCCCGTCGGTCGCTGAAATGTGGAGCAGAGTTCACCATCGTTCACCGGCGGTTCGCCGGAGCACAGCCGCCGCGCATGGGAGGCGGCACACGCGCATCGCGGCGTCACGTTCGCCCCGGGGCCCGGAATGCCGAACGCCCGCCGGCTGCCAGGACCATGGCAACCCGCGGGCGTGAGGTGTGAAGCTGTGGATCAGAGGACGCGGACGAAGACGGCGCCCTGCTTGACCATCCAATCGATCGAGCGGTACGAGGTGCCGACGCGCGCATTGCCGGCGTCGTACATCATGCCGTTGCCGGCGTAGATGCCGACGTGTCCGGGCGACCAGATGAGGTCACCGGGCTGTGCGGCCGAGCGCGAGACCTGGGGGCCTGCGCCCTTCTGTGCACCCGAGGTGCGCGGCAGGTTCACGCCGACCTTGCCGTAGACGAAGGAGGTGTAGCCGGAGCAGTCCCAGCCGCTCGGCGAGGTTCCGCCCATGACGTACGGGGTGCCGACGTACTGCTTGGCGATGCCGAGGACCTGCTGGGCCTTCGAGCCGTTCGGGATCTGAACGTCATCGGAGCCGGAGTCGTCGCGGTCGCTGCTGCGCGAAGCCTGGCCCGAGTCGCCGCGGTCGGCGGTCTGGTTCGAGGCGCTGGCGCTCTGGGAGGTGGAGCTGGAGGTCGGTTCCGGGGTGGGCTCCGGCTTCGGAGCGGCCTTGGCGGAGCCGGTCTCGACATCAGCGGTCGAGTTCTTCAGTGCGGCGTCGGCATCCTCAGCATCGGGAGCGGTGACGCTGGCCTGGTTGACGAAGTCAGGGGTCTCGTTGGCCTCGGACTCCTGTGCGACGACCTTGCCGTCAGCTTCTGCAGCCGAGTTGGCGGTCGGCAGAGCAACTGCTGCCATGAGGCCGCCGGCTGCGGCGACGACGGCCGCGCGGCGTCCGACGGCACCGGAGTTGGCTGCCAGAACGTCGGTGAGTTCAGTGAGTGGGGTCTTGACCGGTGCGTCTGCCCGGCGGCGACCACGCTGCTTAACTGCCACGGAATTCTCCTCCAATTCCTACGGGGTGAGCTGTCGGGCTCGAGCTGGAGATGCCCGGTTCCGCTTCGGAACTTAGCCCCGAGCTTCCGCGGCCTGTCGGCTTGGGAAGCGGAGGTGGTTCCCCCGTTGCCGCAACGGTCCTGTTGTGCTTGTCTTCCGCTCTGAGTGCGGCACTCGGATTCTCAAAGCAGAAGCGGGTTCTCGCAACCCGCGATAGCAACAGTAACCGATCTACCGACCGAATGTCACGTTCTTGTCACGAGGATGTGAACAGCGCCGTGACCTTGCGGACATCCTCCCAGGTCAGAGGCCATAAAATTTCTTCAAGAAAATGTTACGGAAGCGCCGCAATCGCTGCGGCGCTTCCGTGATCCAGGTCATTTCCGGCCCTGTTCTGCCGGCGGATGTCACGCCTGGGTGACGAAGATGTGCGCGGCGGTCTCGATCGGCAGGTCGAGGACATCCTCGACATCGGGGGCGCGCAGCGTGAGGTAGTCGCCGGTCGGTTCGCAGTCGGCGGTGACGCCGGGCAGGATCCCGGTCTGCTTGAGCTGGCCGAGCAGCATGTGGTCGGTCTGCAGCGGTTCGGCGATCCAGGCGATCGTCACCGTGCAGCGGCGGTCGCCGGGGCAGGCCTCGGACAGGGCGATGATGTCGTCGCTGGGCTTCGGAGCCTCCCCGAGGGATTCGCGACTGGGCACCGGGTTGCCGTAGGGGCTGGTGGTGTGGTTCTCCAGCAGGCCGAGGAGCTTCTCCTCGACCTGGTCGCTCATGACGTGCTCCCAGCGGCAGGCCTCGTCGTGGACGAGCTCCCAGTCCAGGCCGATGACATCGGCGAGCAGCCGCTCGGCCAGGCGGTGCTTGCGCATCACCGAGGTGGCCAGGTCGCGGCCTTCGGGGGTGAGGATGAGGTGGCGGTCGGAGCCGACGATGAGCAGGCCGTCGCGCTCCATCCGGGCGACGGTCTGCGAGACGGTGGGACCGGAGTGGTCGAGGCGCTCGGCGATGCGCGCGCGCAGCGGCACCACGCCCTGCTCCTCAAGTTCGACGATGGCCTTGAGGTACATCTCGGTGGTATCGATGAGATCATTCACGAGCTTGGTCCATTTCCTTTCCGGCTGCCACCAGTCTATCCCAGGGCAGGAGACCCAGCGACTTTTATCTGGAACTGTTCCAGTTTACCCCGTGTGGGGTGAAAAATCATCCCGAGCGCATCCGTTGCAGCCCCGACTCCAGCACGCACGCTGGTCGGCGTGGGCTGGAACGTCAGCGACGCCTCGGGACCGGGCCCGAGGCGCCTGCTGAGTCACAGCCGTCAGGTCGCGTTCAGGGATTGACGTAGATGGTCTTGTGCAGGGTGAAGAACTCGCGTGCCGCCCGGCCCTGTTCGCGCGGGCCGTAGCTGGAGCCCTTCCGCCCACCGAAGGACGTGTGGTAGTCGACGCCGGCGGTCGGGGCGTTGACCATCACCATGCCCGCCTGGGAGTGGCGCTTGAAGTGCTCGGCGTGTGCGAGGGAGCCGGTGAAGATGCCCGAGGACAGCCCGAAGGTCGTGCGGTTGGCCACCGCGAGCGCCTCGTCATAGTCAGCGACCTTGATGACGCTGGCGACCGGCCCGAAGACCTCCTCCTTGTTGATCGTCATGTCCTCGGTCGTCTCGGTCACCAGCGCCGGGGCGAGGAAGTAGCCTTCGGTGTCGGCTTCGACCCGCTCGCCGCCGTGGACGGCGCCGCCCTCATCAGCGGCCAGCCGGATGTACTCCTCGTCCTGCTTGAGCTGGTCTGCCGACACGACCGGGCCGATGACCGTCGACTCTGCACGCGCGTCACCGACGGTCAGTCCGCTCATCCGCTCCTTGAGCTTGGCGACGAACTCATCATGGACATCGGCGGTGACGATGAGGCGGCTGGAGGCGGTGCAGCGCTGGCCGGTGGAGAAGAAGGCGCCGTTGATCGCAGCATCGGCGGCCGCATCGAGGTCGGCGTCGCCGAGCACGATGAGCGGGTTCTTCCCGCCCATCTCGCACTGCACCTTCGACCCCGCGGCCGAGGCGTTGGCGATGACGCCGGCACCCACGCCGACGGATCCGGTGAACGTGACCGCATCGACGTCGCGGCTGGTCGAGATCGCATCCCCAACCACCCGGCCGGGGCCCATGACGAAGTTGAGCACGCCGTCGGGCAGGCCGGCCTCGCGCAGGATGCACACCAGCGCATGCGCGCTGGCCGGGACGATCTCGGCGGGCTTGAACACGATCGTGTTGCCGTAGGCGAGCGCCGGGGCGATCTTCCAGGCCGGGATGGCGATCGGGAAGTTCCACGGGGTGATGATGCCGACGACGCCGACCGGCTCGTGGAGCATCTCGACCCGCAGGCCGGGGCGCACGGAATCGACGACCTCGCCGGTGTTGCGCAGCGTCTCACCGGCGAAGAACTTGAACAGCTGGGAGGCGCGCAGCACCTCGGCGGTGGCCTCCTTGAGCTGCTTGCCCTCTTCGCGGGCGAGCAGCTCGCCGAGCTGGTAGGCGCGCTCCTTGATGAGGGTGCCTGTGGTGTCGAGGATGTCGAAGCGCTGCTGGATGGGGCTGTGCGCCCACGTCTCGGATGCCTGCTTGGCGGCGGCGATGGCGCGTTCGACGGTGGCGGCATCGGCGCGGGCGAACTGGCCGAGGACATCGGAGGTGTCCGAGGGGTTGATATTGCGGCTGCGGTCCTCCGATGGGACCCACTGACCGGCGATGAAATTGTCGAACAGCGCATCCGGTCCATAGGCAACCGGCTGATTCTCCGTCATGGCAGCATCCTCCCTGATTCGCAGCAGGCCGCGGTGGGTGCGGCCGTCGCGGCCATCCTATCGCCGCCTGGGAGTGTCTGCCCGGGCTCCCGGCTCAGGGGTTGAGGCGGGTGATCGACCAGCGGTCGGCGGCGGCGAGGTCGGCGGGCCGGCCATCAGTGCTCATGTAGACGAAGCGGTCGTGGAAGCGGTTCTGCCGACCCTGCCAGAACTCGATCTCGAAGGGCCGCACCCGGTAGCCGCCCCAGTTCTCAGGGCGGACCACCTCGGCGTCGGCGAACCGGGCTGCGACCTCGTCATAGGCCCGCTGCATCTCTTCGCGGCTGGCGACCGGCTCCGACTGCCGGCTCGCGACCGCCCCGAGCTGCGCGCCGCGCGGCCGCAGCGCAAAGTAGTCGTCGGATTCGGCGGCCGAGACCTGTTCGGCCACACCGCGGATGCGGACCTGGCGCTGCAGGTGCAGCCATGGGAAGGTGAGCGCGACGATCGGCTGGGCGGCGATCTGCCGGCCTTTGGCGGAGTCGTAGTTGGTGAAGAAGGTGAACCCGGAGGCGTCGAAGCCCTTGAGCAGCACGAACCGCGCCGCAGGTCCGGCCGCATCCGCGGTGGCCAGCAGCATCGCATTGGCCTCCGGGCCGGCCTCCTCGGCATCGGTCAGCCAGGTGCGGAACTGAGTGCAGGGGTCGGCGGCGACCTCATCGAGGTGGTCGCTGCCGTATTCCACGCGCTGGCGGGCGAGGTCGGCGATCGCGTCATGCCCGGTCAGCGGCGCCTCGGGAGTGTCGGAAGTCATGGCCCCAAGCCTACTCCGCGACCCGGCCTGCGCGCGGCGGCGGCCGCTCAGTAGACTCGGCCAGGTGAGTGATGCAGCGAAGACCGTGAAGATCCCGTCCGAACTCCTGCCTGCCGATGGCCGCTTCGGCTCCGGGCCCGCGCGGGTGCGCGATGCCCAGGTGCAGGCCCTGACGGCCGCCGGGCGCGAGGTGCTCGGCACCTCCCACCGCAAGTCGCCGGTGAAGAAGCTCGTAAGCCGCATCCGCACCGGACTGACCGAGCTGTTCGACCTGCCCGCCGGCTATGAGGTGGTGCTCGGCAACGGCGGTTCGACCGTGTTCTGGGATGTCGCCGCTTTCGGGCTCGTGCGCGAGCGAGCCGCCCATGCGCAGTTCGGCGAGTTCGGCGCCAAGTTCGCCACGGCGACGAACTCTGCTCCGTTCCTGGCTGAGTCGGCGATCCTCGATGCCGCCCCGGGTACGGGCGCCGTTCCCGAGGCGGTGGCCGGCTGCGATGTCTACGCCTGGCCGCACAATGAGACCTCCACCGGGGTCGCCACGCAAATCCGCCGCCCGGCCGGAATCGCTGAGGATGCTCTCGTCGTCATCGATGCGACCTCGGGTGCCGGCGGCCTGCCGGTCGACATCCGCGAGACCGATGTCTACTATTTCGCCCCGCAGAAGAACATGGGCTCCGATGGCGGCCTGTGGATTGCGATCATGTCCCCGCGGGCGATCGCACGCGCCTATGAGATCAAAGAGTCCGGCCGCTGGATCCCGGCTTCCCTCGACCTCGTGACGGCGATCGAGAACTCGCGCAAGGACCAGACCTACAACACCCCGGCGGTTGCAACATTGCTGCTGCTGGCTGAGCAGATCGAGTGGATCAACGGCAACGGCGGCCTGGAGTGGGCCGCTGCGCGCACCCGCGGGTCCTCGGATCTCGTCTACCAGTGGGCGCAGCGCTGCGAGGTCGCTCGCTGCTTCGTCGAGGATCCGGCGGACCGCTCCGCTGTCGTGTGCACCATCGACTTCGATGATGCCGTCGATGCCGCGGTCGTCGCTGAGGTGCTGCGCGCCAACGGCGTCGTTGATGTCGAGCCCTACCGCAAGCTCGGCCGCAATCAGCTGCGCATCGCGACCTTCGTCTCCGTTGAGCCTGCCGATGTGCAGGCGCTGCTGTCCTGCATCGACTTCGTGCTCTCAGCTGTGCAGAAGTGACCTCTCCGCTCAGGCGGCGACGGCCACGATGATGTTGACGGCGACGAAGACCGTCAGCGAGGTGACCGCGCAGAGGAATTCGATGATCATGCCGATGCCGAAGGCTTTGATCGCCGTCCAGCTGGAGCCCCAGGCGGCCTTCGCGTCCTTGAGGCGCTGCAGCTCGGCCAGGTAGAGGCCGGCGACGAAGCCGACGAGCATGCCCAGCAGCGCGCCGACGCCGAAGACGAAGATGCCGAGGATGAAGCCGATGACCAGGCCGAGGATCCCGAAGAACAGCGAGGAGTTGGGGATCTGACGGTCCTTCAGGCGCTTGCCTGTCAGCACCCATGAGGCGGTCATGCCGATGCCCACCAGCAGCAGGATGACGGCGAGCACCACCCAGCCGGTCATCGATCCCTGCACGATCGCCCACACGATCGCGGAGATCGCGATGAGGATGGAGCCCGGCAGCACGGGGACGATGATGCCGATGCAGCCGACGAGCATCGCCAGGCCGGCGATGATGGTCGTGATGATCTCTGCGCTCACAGCGGTCTCAACCTCAGCTGCTCGGGAACGGGATGCGTTCTCAGTCTACGAGCACCCCGCCCCTGCCTGCAGGCAGCCCGCGCCGTGAGACACCGCCGTCTGCCCGCCGACCGCCTCAGGGCCTGCCGTCGTAGCTGATGTGGACGAGGCGGCGGCGTCGGCGCGGTCGATGCACCCGCAGGTTCTTGGCGAAGACCATCCAGCCGAGCCCGATGCACACGCCGATGACTCCGGCCAGCCCGCCGACGATGAGCGCCGCCCGCGGGCCGAGGGTGTCGGCGACGAGGCCGGCGACCGGCCCGCCGAGCGGGGCACCGCCCATGACGACGGCAGCGTAGATGGCCATCACCCGGCCACGGTAGCCGGCCGGCGTCGTCGTCTGCACGTACGCATTCGCCGAGGTCATCATCGTGATCGCAGAGAAGCCGACGCTCGTGAGCACAACGGCGAACGCCCAATAGCTCGGTGTCGCGGCGGCGAGCATGCAGGCCACGCCGAATCCGCCGGCTGCGCCGAACACCATCCGCAGGCGCGGCTTCTCCCGGCGGGCCGCCGACAGCGCCCCGGCGACCGAGCCGATCGCCATGACGGAGGACAGCAGGCCGAAGCCGCTGGCGTCCTGATGGAACTCGATCTTCGCCATCGTGGCGGTGTAGACGCTGAAGTTGAAGCCGAAGGTCGAGACGATGCCGAGGATCACGAGCACGACGATGATGTCGGGTCGGGTGCGGATATAGGTGAATCCGCCGAGCACCCCGCGCTTGCCCATCGTGCGGGTGCTCGTCGCGTGCAGCCGCTTCCGGTCGAGGGTGAGCAGCACGCTGATCGTCGCCCCGAAGCCGAGCCCGGAGATGAGGAACACCGGTTCAGCGCCGATGAGGGCGGTGAGCCCGCCGGCGATCGCCGGACCGAACATGCGCGCGCCGTTGAAGGATGCGGAGTTCAGCGATACGGCATTGGGCAGCAGCCGCTCGCCGACGAGCTCGGAGACGAAGGCCTGCCGGGCCGGGGTGTCGATGGTGGCGACCATGCCGAGGGAGAAGGCGAGCACATAGACGTGCCAGAGCACGAGCAGATGTGTGATCGCCAGCCCGAAGAGCAGCAGCCCGCAGGTGCCCATGAGCGCCTGGGTGAGGATGAGCAGCGAGCGTTTGGGGAACTTATCGGCGATCGCCCCGGCGACGGGGAACATGATGAGCTGCGGTCCCAGCTGCAGGGCCATGCAGATGCCGAGGGCGGTGGCGTCGTTGTCCGTCAGCTGCGTCAGGACGATCCAGTCCTGCGCGGTGCGCTGCATCCACGTTCCGGTGTTCGACACGAGCGCACCCGAGAACCACCTGCGGTAGTTGGGCTCGCTCAGCGAACGGAACATGGAGCTCATCGGCTGGCGTAGGCCTCCTCGTGTTGGGAGGCAGCGGCATCGGCGGCCTTGGCATCAGCCCCGGCGGCATCCGCGGTCTTCGCCGTGCCCGAGGCGGCGGCGTCCCGGGCGGCGATCATGTCGAAGTCTTCGGACAGGTCGTCGACGACCGGTTCGGAAACCGGGGTGGGGCGGCGGCGCTCATCGGTCTCCGAGTGCGCACCGCAGCCGTTGTCGAGGGCGACGACGCGGCCGTCGAAGGGGGACCACTCATTGGCGCACACCCCGAACTGGGTGCGCAGCGAACCGGCCATCGGCATGAGGTAGCCGCAGGTCGAGCAGTGGGCGGCGGCCCGGCGGGCGAAGTCGCCTTCCGGTCCGGCATCGGAGCTCTCCCAGCGGGTCGCGGCGTTGGCGATCCCCTCACGGGAGAGCACCCGGCGGCGGCCCAGGCCCCATTCGAAGTTCGGGATCTGGTCGATCTCGTCGTCCGGGCTCAGCCCGGTGTCCTCACCGCCGACCTGTTCAAAACCCTGTTCGAGGTTCGGGTCGTCGACCACCTTGGGCAGCACATCGCGGGCTCCCATATCGCCGGGCTGCAGGCGCTCCGCCCACGGCACCCAGCGGGGTGCGACGAGTGCGTCCTCACCGGGCAGCAGCGCGGTCTCGCACACGGTGACCTTCTTGGCGCGCGGGGCGCGGGCGAGCACGGCGATCCAGTGCCAGCCGCGGTAGCCGGGCATGGTGCAGGCGAAGGAGTGGGTGGCCAGGCGCTGGCCCTCCATCACGGCTGAGAGGTGCTCGCCGATGTGCTCGGCCTCTGCGACCTCGGCGATCGCAGCCCGGGCGGTGTCGATGGCAGCCAGCAGCAGCTGATCATCAGCCGGCTTGGCCGCCCGCCGCGCCGGACGCTGTTCGCCAGCCGCCGCCTCGGGCGCGGCCTCACCGGCAGGCGCGCCGGCAGCGCGGGTGCGGCTGCTGCGCATGGCGGTGAGCCAGTCATCGAACAGGTGCGACATCAACCCTCCAGGTCGTCGGCGATCGCGCGGAGCACTTCTGCCACCTTATGCGAATGTGCCGAATCGGGGTACCGTCCCCGGCGCAGACCGGCGGCGGTGTCGTCGAGCATCCGGATGACGTCCTCGACCATCACGACCATCTTCTCCGGGTCGCGGCGGACCTTGCGCGGGGCTTCGAGCAGGCGGGCTTTGAGCACCTGCTTGCCCTTGCGGCCGTCGACGATGTCGAAGTCGAGGCGGGTGCCGGTGCGCACCTGCGCTCCGGCGGGCAGGGCCGAGCCGTGGAGGAAGATCTGCTCGCCGTCATCGGCGGTGACGAAGCCGAATCCCTTGCTTTCGTCGAACCATTTCACGCGTCCGGTGGGCATAGTGTCCTTTCACATGCGAGGCTTCTGGCGGCAGGTGTGCCGCAGCAGAAGCGGATTGTTCTGAGTTGGTGGGGTGGTGCGGCCGGTGGACCGGTGGTGCGGTGTGTGCCGCGGGTGCCGGGTGGCTGTCGTGTGCTGGCGGGCCGGGCGGTGGGCTCCGGCGGGCCGGTTCAGCTGCTGCGGCGGCGCAGTGTGGCGCGGATGAGCACGGCCAGCATTCCTGCAAACCCGATCGGCAGGCAGATCATTCCCGTGTAGGTCATGAGCGCCGAGGGTCTGGCCTGCATGGCGGCCTGGATGAGCACGACCGCGATCGCAAGCACCCCGATGAGCGAGAAGATCACCGCAGCTGCTGTCAGCACGGCATCGGCGCGCGAACTCGCACGCCTGTGCGGCGGTGCGCTCTGCGCCGGTGCGCTCACCGTGGCCACCTCCTTCTGCTGCGTGCGGGCCTGTTGCGGCTGGCCAGACCATTGTAGCCGAGGCCCGGGCCGGGTGCGGCGGCGGTACTAGACTGGGTCCGATGGCTACGCTGACCTCCTTCGCCGCCTGGCTGCGCGAGCTTCCCGATGCGGACTTCGCTGCGTTCTCCCGCGCCCGCCGGGACCTCATGCGCACCGACCTGCCCCGGCTGCGCGATGTCGCCGCAGCCGCCGGGTCGCGCACCGCGGTGGCCACCGGTCTCGAATCCCTCGACACGGCCGCCCTGCAGGCGGTGCACCGGGCGGCGTGTGCGACCCGTGTCGATCCTGCCGTGCCGGCATCCACGCTGGCGGCCGCGCCCGAGGTGGTGGAGACGCTCAAGACCCGCGGGCTGTTGTGGCCGGTCGGGGATCGTGCATATCGCACGCATGCGGAGACGATGAGCCTGCTGCCGACCTCGGCGGCGGAGCTGCGCTCTCCCCCGGACTGGGTGGCAGCCACCGCCCCGGCCGATCCGGCCGAGTACACCCGGCCGGTCTCCGAAGCGCTCGCTGCCAATGCCGAGGCAGCGGCCGCCTCGGCGACGGTGTCCGGGGTGCTCTCGGCTGTCGACGCTTTCACCTCTCATGAGGTCTCCCAGCTCACCAGCGGCGGGGCCGGCAAACGCGATATGCAGGCCATTGCCCGCGCACTCGGGGCGAGCTTTCCTGATGCGGTGATGCTGACCGAACTGGCCGCAGCCGCCGGGCTGCTGGGCATCGGCGGCACCGAGCTCGACCCGCGCTGGCTGCCGACTGCGGCCTTCGACACAGTGCTCGCCGCCGAACGCAGCGAGGTCTACGCGATGCTGCTGCAGACCTGGCTCACCGGTGCCGTCGATACGACCCATGTGCTGGCCGGGCGCACCGAGCGCGGGGACCGACTGCAGTCGCTGGCCGCCTCGGCCGGGCTGCACCGCAAGGCCGCCTATGCCGGGTTCCCGCAGTCCCAGCCGCCGCTGCCGCACGCCCGGTACGCGCTGCTGCACACGCTGGCGGAACTGACAGACGACTCAGCTGGCGGCGGCAGCGCTGGAGACGATGGCACCCATCTGGCGGTGCCCGATGACCTGCTCATCGCCCACATCCAATGGCGCCACCCGCTGCTGGCCGCCGCCAACACCGCCACGCTCACCCGGCTCATCGACGAAGCCGCGCTGCTCGGGCTGCTGTGCACCCCGCTGGCCGACGGCCGCGCCCACGCGCTCACGACTCTGGGCCGGATGCTCGCCTCTCACCTGGCCGAGGCGATGGACACCGCCCGTGCCGTCACCGGCTTTGACATCACTGCGGTCTCGGTGCCCGAATCGATTCCCGCCCGGGTCGACGGGATCCTGCCCGAGCTGCAGACCCGCGTCGTCGTGCAGTCCGACCTCACCGCGATCGCCACCGGCCCGCTGGCGCCGCAGATCCACGCTGCGCTCACCGAGCTCGCCGAGGTCGACACCCGCGGGCAGGGCACTGTGTACCGGTTCACGGAGACGACGATCTCCGATGCCCTGAAGTCCGGGCTGCGCGCCGATGACATCACCGCCCGGCTGCGCGAGGTCACCGGACAGGAGACGCTGCCCCAGCCGCTCGAGTTCCTCATCACCGAAACAGCCGGGCGGCTCGGCCGCATCCAGATCGCTGCCGCCCGCAGCGTCATTGTCGTCGACGACGAAGCCGAACTCGCCGCGATGCTCGCCGACTCCGCTCTCGTCCCCGCCGGGCTCACCCGCTTGAGCGCGACGGTCGCGGTCTCAAACGTCTCGCGCGAACGGCTGGCGATGCTGCTCGAAGCCGCCGAATACCAGACGATGGCCGCCGCCCCAGAGAACCCCGCTCCCCCGCGCGCAGCCAGCCTCGCCCGCCGGCCGGCCACCACCCGGCGCACCACCCGAGTGCCTGACTCGCGCTTGTCCTCCTATATCTCCTCTCTGCGCTCCGGCAGCGAGGAACCGGAGACCGAATCACCGTCGACGATCGCCGATGTGCTGCGCGAAGCCGCAGCCACCGGCACCGAGGTCGACCTCACCGTCGTCGGCCGCGAGGGTTCCCAGCGCCAGGTCCGCATCGCCCCGATCCAGGTGGCAGGCGGGCGGGTGCGCGCCCGCACCGGCCCGGCCCGCGACACCGAACTGACCTTCGGGCTCGCCCGCATCATCTCCGCCGCTCCCGCCGGCACAGGTGACGGCGGCACCACACCCACCTTCGCCTCGGACACCCCCGCCTCGGACAACCCCGCCTCAGGAACCCCCACCTCGGGCACGGGCAGCGAGGTCACGGACAACAAGGACAGCCTGTGAACGGTCCCCTCATCGTCCAGGCCGATCGCACCGTGCTGCTCGAATCGACCCACCCGGAGGCTGCCGAGGCGGCGATCGCAATCGCCCCGTTCGCGCAGCTGGCCAAGACGCCCGAGCTCATCCATACGTACACGATCACCCCGCTCGGGCTGTGGAACGCTCGGGCCAGCGGTCACGATCCCGAATCCGTCATCGACGCACTGCTCGAATACGCCAAGCACCCGGTCCCGCACGAGCTGCTGCTCGACATCGTCGAAACAATGGAGCGCTTCGGGGTCCTCACCCTCGAGCAGTCCCCCATCCACGGGCTCGTCCTGCACAGCCAGGACACGGAACTGCTGAGTGAGCTCATCGCGCATCCGGAGATCGTCTCACTGGTGGGCACCCGCATCGATGAGCACACGGTGCGCGTGCACCCCTCGGAGCGCGGCGAGCTCAAGCACCGGCTGCTGCGGCTTGCCCACCCGGTCTCCGACCACGCCGGCTACGTCGATGGTGAGAAGCATGAGATCGAGCTGTCGGCCACCACCGGGGACACCGGCACCGAGGCGACGGGCGCCTCGGGTGCGGAGGGCAGCGGTGCCTCCGGAGCAGAGGGCAGTGGTGTCGTGGGCAGCAGTCAGCCGTGGCATCTGCGCGAGTACCAGCAGCGGGCCGTCGATGCGTTCACCCACGGGGAGTCCGGGGTCGTGGTGCTGCCGTGCGGGGCCGGCAAGACGGTCGTGGGAGCTGCGACGATGGCCGCCGTCGGCACGACGACGCTCATCCTCGTGACGAATTCGGTGGCGGCCAAGCAGTGGAAGGCCGAGCTGCTCAGGCGCACCAGCCTGACCGCCGACGAGATCGGCGAGTACTCCGGATCGGTCAAGGAGATCCGCCCGATCACGATCGCGACCTACCAAGTCCTCACCACCCGCCGGAAGGGCTCCTACCTCCACCTGGAGCTCCTCGATGCCCGCGACTGGGGGCTGGTGATCTACGACGAAGTGCATCTGCTGCCGGCCCCGGTGTTCCGCCTCACCGCAGGCCTGCAGGCCCGCCGCAGGCTCGGCCTGACCGCCACTCTCGTGCGCGAGGACGGACGGGAGGAAGAGGTGTTCTCCCTCATCGGCCCCAAACAGTTCGAAGCGCCGTGGAAGGAGATCGAGGCCGCCGGCTTCATCGCTGAAGCCCACTGCTACGAGGTGCGGGTCCGGCTCGACACCGGCACCCGGCGCGCGTACGCACACGCCGATGGCGAGGATCGCTACCGGCTGGCAGCTGCGTCAGATGCGAAGATCCCGGTGGTCAAGAAGATCGCCGCCCAGCACGCCGGCCAGCAGGTGCTCGTCATCGGCCAGTACCTCGACCAGCTCGAAGAGCTCGGCGAGGCCCTCGACGCCCCCGTGCTCACCGGCAGGACACCAGTGAAGGAGCGCACGGAGCTGTTCGCGCAGTTCCGCGCCGGGGAGATCTCAGTGCTCGTCGTCTCGAAGGTCGCGAACTTCTCCGTCGACCTGCCCGAGGCCTCGGTCGCCATCCAGGTCTCCGGCTCCTTCGGCTCCCGGCAGGAAGAGGCCCAGCGCCTCGGGAGGATCCTCAGACCCAAGCCGCACGCTGAAGCTGCGACTTTCTATACGGTCGTGGCGGCCTCGACCGTTGATGAGCACTTCGCCGCCCACCGCCGCCGATTCCTCACCGAGCAGGGATACAGCTACACCATCCTCAACGCCGAGCAGCTCGGACGGTGAGGATCGCCGGTGAGCCGTAGACGTCGGCCGGCATGTATCGTAAGGGGAAGAGCACCGAAGACGAAGGAGTCGTGATGCGATAGAACCGCTCACCCTGGACTGACGTCTGGGGAAATGCCCACCTGTTCCCCATCGCCCTGGCGACTGTTGCCAGCGGCCTGGGCTTCTACGTCCCGGTCAGTGCGCTGTTCCTGTTGAGCCGGGGTCAGTCTCTTTCAGACATCTTCATCTTCGAGACGATCCTCGGTGCGAGCATCCTCGTCGCGGAGGTGCCCAGCGGCATCGTCGCCGATCGCATCGACCGCAGATGGGTGATCATCGCAGGGTTCGGCTTCAACGCTGTCGCCGAGACCTTGTTCGCATTCGCGGGGTCCCATCTCGCTTTCAGTGTCTCCTTTGCCCTCAGCGGTTTGGGCATTGCCATGCTCACCGGCGCACTCGACGCCTATATCTACGACGCGCTCGACTCTGCAGCTGAGGACCGAGGCGTCGGAGTGTGGGGACACCTCAGCTCACTGGAACTGACCGCCGGAGTCATTGCTTCAGCCTGCGGCGGCCTGCTCGCTGCGGTCGATATCACCTGGCCAGCGATCGCCACCGCAGTCGCAGCCTCAATCGGCGCTCTCGCCACGGGCCTGCTGCCAGCCCAGCCGACCGGCACGAGTTCACCGACGCGTGAGAGCGAATCCTCGCTGGACCAGCTGCGGCAGGGAGTCGTCCTGCTCTTCTCCACCCCGATCCTGCTGCATGTGGTTGCGGCCTCAGGTGCGTGCTTCGTGCTGTTCAATGCAGTCTTCACCTTGAATCAGCCGCTTTTCGCTGCCTCCGGCGTCCCGGTGGCCGCGTGGGGATTCATCGCTGCGGGTGCGCAGCTGGCTGCGGCCTTCTACAACCACTGGGCCGGCTGGATCGAGGCAGCGATCGGCAGGAAGCGCGCCCTGCTGCTGGCGATGGGCTGCGGGGCAGCAGGATTCGGGCTCATGGCGGTGCCCCACAGTGTGTGCGTCATCAGCGGTTTCGTCCTCGTCGTTATCGGTATGCACGCCCGCGGCCCGATCACCCTGGCGGTGGCGAATCAGGTGATACCGAAAGCACGCCGGGCGACCGTACTCAACATCGCCAGCTCGTTCGGCAGCCTCGTCGGGATCGCCGTCAACCCGATCATCGGCGCAGCAGCCGACGTCAGCGCGCCGCTGGCGTCTGCAGGGATCGCAGCGGTTCTGTTCGGCGTTGCCGTGTCCTGGATCCCGGTGGTCAACCGGTATCTCGATGACCGGAGGCCACCTGCCGAACGCGACGACGATGCCGACTGAACCGGCCGGAGGTCAGGCGCCAACTGCCTCGGCGGCGGCACTGCGGGTGCGCACCGCCTCGGGAACGGCGACATGCTCGATGACCGGCAGCGAGGCGACCGGCACATCGGAGACGACGACCTCGCGGGCGGCAGTGCGGCTCTCGCCGATCTTGATGAACACGACGCCGGCGAGCAGGAGCAGACCGCCGACGGCCTGGGCGTAGACCGGAAGTTCAGCGAGAACGACCCAGGCGATGACGACGGAGAACGGCACCTCGATGAGGTTGACGAAACTGGCGACCGTCGCACCGATCATGCGGATGCCGAAGGCGGCGGTGACGTAGGCGCCGGCGGTGACGAGCACGATGAGGGCGATCGCCTGCCACCAGGTGACCGGCACTGACCCCAGCGACATGGGCGCGGTGGTCAGCTGCTGGGCGCGCGGACCGGCGAAGGCGTAGACGCCCACGGCGGCAGCGCCGACGAACATTCCGAATCCCACGAGTGCGATCGGCGGAACCGGCATCTCAGCCTTGGCCGAGTCGAGGAAGTAGCAGGCCAGGCAGACCGCTGCGCCGAGGGCCAGCAGCACCGAGCCGAGGTGGAGCTGTGCGCCGCGCGGGTCGAGGATGAAGGCCAGGCCGAACATCGCCAGGCCCATGCCGACGAAGGTGAGCGAGCTGGGGCGGATACGGCTGCGCAACCACACCCAGACGACGATCATCAGCGGGGCCGTCATCTCGAGCAGCAGCGCAATGGCGACATCGAGGTGCTCGACCGACATGAAGAACAGCAGCTGCACTCCGGCGACGGACACGATGCCGAAGGTGATGACATCACGCCAGGTCTGCCAGCGGGCGAACGCGTGCCAGCGGCCGTGCATGGCGATGAGCGTGGGGATGAGGAGGACGAGGCCGGTGCCGAGCACGCGGAGGAACACGACGACCTCCGGGGTCCAGCCGCCGGCATACATGACCTTGCCGATCGGCGCGGCTGCGGCATAGCAGAAGGCGGACAGCAGGATGAGCACAAGACCTGAGACAGCCTGACGATTCACGGTTTCCCTCCCCACGACGAACGGAGTGGCGTGTCATGAGTGTTACCACTTTGACTCATGACTCACTGACATATGTTCTAGTGAACAGCAGGCAGGGCTCACGAGTCAACGCGACTATGATCGTGACGCGGCAGATTTCGCGTGAGCTTGATCACAGGCTGTATTCGCTACACTGTGGCCAGCATGTCTCTCACCGATGAAAACCGCTCCGTCCTGGTCATGCTCGTAGACCTCATCAACTCCGGGCGCAACGACCAGGAGCTGCTGGCCGATGCCGGAGCCATCGAGGAGTTCGCGCGTCGGCACGACTTCTCGGCCCCGATCGCGGCGACGAGCTCCGACGTCGACCTGACCCACGCGGTGCGGGAGGACTTCGAGACCGTCTTCGACTCCGATGCGATCGAGGATGTGGTCGCGGCGGTGAACTCGACACTGCTGCGCTGCAACGCACTCCCCCAGCTCGTGCGCCATGACGGCTGGGACTGGCACCTGCACGGCACCGCCCAGACCGCGCCACTGCCGGACCGCTTCGCTATCGACATCGCGTTTGCGCTCATCGACCTCATCCGCGAGCACGAGCTCTCCCGCCTGCAGGTGTGTGCGGCCGAGGACTGCAACGCCGTGTTCGTCGACTTCTCACGCAACCGATCGAAGCGCTTCTGCGACACCGGCAACTGCGCCAACCGCACCCACGTGGCCGCTTACCGCAAACGACAGGAGGAGCAACCGGCCTGACCCGCCCGCCGGCAGCGTGAAAAGCAGGGCACATTCCTCCTCAGGCAGCTCTGCTTTGGTCGTAGGCTAAAGAATATGATCGCGATCGGTATCTTCATCGGCATACTCTTCGTCATGGCGGTCGGTGCGGCAATGGCGCTGGCACTCAGCCCGTGGTGGTGGATCCTCGTCTTAGCCGCAGCCATCCTGCTGCTCGTGGCCGTCTACGACGTGGTGCAGCACCGATACGCGGTGCTGCGCAACTTCCCGGTCATCGGCCACGGCCGGTACATGATGGAGGCCATCCGCCCGATGGTCCAGCAGTACTTCGTCGAGCGCAACTACGACGGCAAGCCGTTCGACCGCGACGTCCGCGACCTCATCTATGAGCGCGCCAACGGCACCCACTCGGTCAAGTCCTTCGGTACCGAGCTCGAGGTGCGTGCACCGGGTTATGAGTATCTCATCCATGCCGCTCAGCCCGGCCCGATCCCGGCGGGGGAGCACCGGGTGCGCATTGGTGGACCGCAGTGCAGCCAGCCGTACGACTCCTCGCTGTTCAACATCTCTTCGATGAGCTTCGGCTCCCTGTCGAAGAACGCCGTGATGGCGATGAGTCAGGGAGCAGCCCGCGGCGGGTTCGCCCAGGAGACCGGAGAAGGCGGGCTGACGAAGTACCATCTCGAAAGCGGCGCCGATCTGATCTGGGAATTCGGGTCCGGCTACTTCGGCTGCCGTGATTCCGAGGGCAACTTCAATCCCGAGCAGTTCGAGGAGAAGGCCCGCCACCCGCATGTCAAGGCGATCTCGATCAAGCTCTCCCAGGGCGCGAAACCCGGTCTGGGCGGCGTGCTGCCGGCGGAGAAGATCACCCCGGAGATCGCTGAGGCCCGCGGCGTACCGCTCGACGAGGACTGCATCTCCCCGCCTGCCCATTCGGCATTCCAGACCCCTCGCGAGCTCATGGAGTTCATTTCTCAGCTGCGCGAGCTCTCGGGGGGCAAGCCGATCGGGTTCAAACTGTGCGTCGGTATGCGCCGTGACGTGCTCGGCATATGCAAGGCGATGCTCGAGACCGACATTCTGCCCGACTTCATCGTCATCGACGGCGCCGAGGGCGGCACCGGCGCCGCGCCCCTGGAATACGAAGACCATATGGGCACCCCGCTGACCGAGGGCCTGCACGTTGTGCACAACGCGCTCGTCGGCGTCGGGCTGCGCAAGCACATCAAGCTCGGGGTGGCGGGCAAGATCGCCTCAGGCAACGACATCGTCCGCCGGCTCATCCAGGGCGCCGACTTCTGCCTCGCGGCCCGGCCGATGATGATGGCAGTCGGCTGCATCCAAGCACAGCGCTGCCACACCAACCACTGCCCTACCGGTGTGGCCACGCAGGACCCCAAACTCGCCCGCTCGCTGCACGTGCCCTCGAAATCCGTAGCCGTCCACAACTACCACAAGGCCACCGTCGATGAAGCCAAGCAGATGCTCTCGACTCTCGGCGTCGCCCGACCGGACCAGCTTTCGCCGAAGATGCTGCGCAAGCGCGTCTCCCAGACCGAGGTGATGTCCTACGCACACGTCTTCAATTGGATGAAGGAAGGCGAGCTGCTCAAAGCTCCGCCGCGCGGGTGGCTGGAGGACTGGAACGAGGCCACCGCCGACTTCTTCGGACCCAGCTGGGTCCATCAGGAGGAAGGCGAGGGCGAGACCGTCCACCCCGATGTCGAAACCGATGGCAAACCGGCCGAATGACATGTGATTCATGCCATATTCGTATCCAGCCAGAGTTCAGAAAACTTCCAGACTCATGTGCCAGGATGGAGTCATGACTTCAGGACATCTCGAACACGAAGACATTGAGGCCACCCTGCTGGTCGTCGATGATGAGCCCAATATCCGCGAACTCCTCTCCACCAGCTTGCGCTTCGCCGGCTTCGACGTCATCTCCGCCGGCAACGGCACTGAGGCCCTGCGCCTGGCCGAGCAGAGCGAACCCGACCTGCTCGTCCTCGACGTCATGCTCCCGGACATGGACGGCTTCACCGTGACCCGCCGGCTGCGCCAGACCGGCCGCCACATCCCGGTGGTGTTCCTCACCGCCCGTGATGACACCTCGGACAAGATCACCGGCCTGACCGTCGGCGGCGATGACTACGTCACCAAGCCCTTCAGCCTCGAAGAGGTCGTCGCACGCATCCGCGCGGTGCTGCGCCGCACCCACAGCGTCGAGGAGGACGAGGGCGCTGTCGTGCAGGTCGGTGACCTGGAGCTCGATGACGACACCCACGAGGTGCGCCGCGGCGGGATCCTCGTCGACCTCTCCCCCACGGAGTTCAAGCTGCTGCGCTACCTCATGCTCAACGCCAACCGCGTGCTGTCGAAGTCGCAGATCCTCGACCACGTGTGGGAATACGACTTCGGCGGCGACACCGGCATCGTCGAGTCCTACATCTCCTATCTGCGCCGCAAGATCGACACCGCCCCGGAGACCGACGAAGCTGGCAATCCGGTGCACGCCGAATGGCGCCCGATGATCCAGACGAAGCGCGGTGTGGGCTACATGCTGCGCACGCCTGAGAGCAAATGAGCACCTGCACACCCGCCCGCCTCCGACTGAACTGAGAATCGCCGCCCTGTGAATCGTCACCGCAAGAGCAAGCAGACCGTCATCTGGGAAGAATGGTCGCTCACCACCAAGCTGCTGACGATCATGATGACCCTCATGCTGCTCGTGCTCACCGGCACGAGCGCCTGGGTGCTGGAGAACATCCGGGCCAGCCTCATCGAACGCACCGATGAGCGCCTCATCAGCGCCTCGGATGCGCTCGCCATCCAGGCTGCTGAGCAGGTGTTCCTGCCGGCACCGCTGCAGGGCGGCGATCAGGTGCAGTCGAATCCGCAGGAGGAGTCGCTGCGGAATCTGCTGCCGGGCTCCTACTACGTGCAGTTCTATTCCGCTGACGGCAATACCGCCTTCGAGCCGGTCGCCCCGGATCCGACGAATGTCCCCTATCTGCCGGACATCAACCAAGCGGTTGTGGGCGAGCGCGCCGGCCGCCCGTTCACCGTCGAAGGCACGAGCTCGCACTGGCGGGCACTCGCCCTGCAGGTGCAGGGCACGCCGTGGCTGGTGGCCGTCGCCGTGCCCTTCGACCGCGATGTCGACGACATCAGCGAACGCGCCCGCAACACGATGGTCGGCATCGGTCTGCTGGCGCTGGCACTCGTGGCCGGGGTGGGCTACTTCGCCATCACCAACACCTTCCGGCCGCTGAAGAACATCGAGGAGACCGCCTCCCGGATCGCCGCCGGCGATCTGTCGCAGCGCGTGTCGAAGTATCCGCGCAATACGGAGCTCGGCCGGCTGTCAGCGGCGCTCAACACGATGCTCGGGCGGATCGAGGACTCCTTCGACGGACAGACCCGCTCGGAGAAGCGGATCCGGCAGTTCGTCTCCGATGCCTCCCATGAGCTGCGCACCCCGCTCGTGACGATCCGCGGCTATGCCGAGCTCTACCGCCAGGGCGCGCTCAAGGATCCCGAGCACATCGGTCAGGCGATGGACCGCATCGAGGCCGAGGCCAAGCGGATGGGCGTGCTCGTCGAAGACCTCGTCATGCTCGCCCGCCTCGATGAGCGCAGGGAGGCCGAGCTCGGCCCGGTCGATGTCTGCGCGATCGTCCGCGATGCTGCCGCCGATGCGGCTGCGCAGGACCCCGACCGCGACATCAGCTTCATCGGCCTGGACGGCGAGGATGCTGATGAGACGGGCGTCCCGAACGTCTACGGTTCGGAAGCCAAGCTGCGCCAGGTGATCGTCAACCTCGCCGGCAATGCCGTCCGCCACACTCCGCCGCAGACGGCGATCGAGTTCGCCGTCGGCGTCCGCGGCGTGCCCGAGGTCGTCCCCGCTCCCGAGGCGGAGGACGCGAAGCCCAAGACCGCCAAGCCGAAGGCCCCGGGCTTCGTCACCGGCCCGGTGCGGATCTTCCGGCGCGATAAGGACAAGGCGGAGAAGGACAAGGCGGAAAAGGACCGGACCGACACGGCGGCCAGGGTCGACGCTGACCGCGAGCGCGGGCAGCCGGCGGCAGGCGCTGACCAGCCGATCGTCCCCGATGTCTCGGCGGCCGGCGGTGTCCATGTCGGCGACGAGCTCGCCGGATTCCCGGCCGGCCGGGTCCGCTTCGAGGTCCGCGACCACGGCGATGGCATCGACCCGGAGGAGGTGCCGCGCATCTTCGAGCGGTTCTACCGCCTCGACGCCTCACGCAACCGCGATACCGGCGGATCGGGCCTGGGCCTGTCGATCGTCAAAGCGATCGTCGAGTCCCATCAGGGCCGGATCTCGGTGCACCCGACACCCGGCGGCGGCGCGACGTTCCGCGTCGACCTGCCTATTCCATTCGAACAACCCGCTGCGACCGATGCGCAGGAAGAGGACCACCATGAGCCACACACCTGAGAACCCCGAGGAGAGCTTCACGCGCCCGACGCGAACGACCCAGCCGCGAGCACCTCAGCCGGGCCGCCACTCCCAGCAGAACCGACGGACCTTCCCAACCGACGACGCCGAGGTGCCTCCCGCCTCGGGCGCGGCCGGAACCGGGTACCCGCGCCCGCAGCGCACCGCCGAACAGCGGCCCATATTTCCCCCGCCGAACAGCGCCGGCCAGCGCAGCGAGGGCGGAAACCCGAGCGGCCGCCCGTTCCCACCGGCCACTCAGCCTGCAGCCGGGCAGGCACCGCACACCTTCCCCCCAGCGCCGGCGAGCGCCCCGACGACGGCAGCGAGCCAGCCCTATGGCTCCAGCAGCGGACAGACTCCGCAGCCCGGCCCGCAGCCGGGAATGCAGCCCGGACCGCAGTCGTTACCGGCACGCCGTGAGCGACGCGGCCCCGGCTGGGGTGCGCTGACACTGTTCACCCTCATGGCGGTGCTGTTGGGCGGACTGCTCGGCGCGGGCACGATGTACGGCATGCAGGCGCTCGGCCTCGGTTCGCAGCAGGGCCAGTCGGAGGCGACGACCGCCGATCCTCCGCAGCGCACGCAGGAGACTCCGGACTGGGCGACGATCGCTGAGACCGCCTCGCAGTCGGTGGCGGCGATCCAGGTCGGCGTCAACGGCCAGGTGCAGGGGCTGGGCTCCGGTTTCGTCTACGACAGCGACGGCCACATCGTGACGAACAACCACGTCATCGCCGCTGCCGATACCGGCGGCGGTCAGGTCAACGTCGTCTTCAACAACGGCGACACCATCGAAGCTGAGATCGTCGGCCGCGATCCGGAGACCGATATCGCAGTCCTCAAGCTGCGCCAGAACCCCGACGGCCTCACCCCGCTGCCGATCGGCGACGACAGCCAGCTGAGCGTCGGCGACCCGGTTATGGCGCTGGGCAACCCCCTCGGTCTGGCCGACACGGTGACCACCGGCATCGTCTCCGCGCTCAACCGCCCGGTGACGACGGAGAACATCGGCGAGGACACCGATGACCCGCAGGGCACCCTGACGATCACCAATGCGATCCAGACCGATGCGGCGATCAACCCGGGCAACTCCGGCGGCCCGCTCGTCGACGGCAACGGCAACCTCATCGGCGTCAACTCCGCGGCTGCCACCCTGCGCGATGCCCAGGACAGCGGCCAGCAGAGCGGCTCGATCGGCATCGGCTTCGCGATTCCGGTCACGCAGGCGAAGAACATCGCCGATCAGCTCATCTCGAACGGCTCGGCTGAGCACACAGCGCTCGGTGTCGCCGTGCAGGATTCGCAGGTCGACCACAACGGGATCGCGCGCGGTTCGGCGAAGGTCTCCGAGGTGGAGGACGGTTCGGCGGCTGCGCAGGCCGGCATCCAGCCCGATGACGAGATCATCGCCGTCGACGACACCCCGGTGAACAACTCGGTGGCGCTCCAGGCGCTCATCCGCTCGTATCCGATCAACCAGACGGTCACCGTCACGCTCGTGCGCGGCGGGCAGAAGCAGCAGATGGATGTGACCCTGCAGGCGAAGTGAGCCCCCTCCCTTCCCGAGGCGGGACGCGGGCAGCCTGAGAAGCGTCCTCGCGACTGCAGACTCGCGGGCACGGCCGGGTGTGGACACCGCTGGATGTCCACACCCGGCCGTCGTCGTGCCGGCTCATGTGCGGGCCGGCGGTGCAATGGGTGCCGTACCTGTCACCCGAAGGAAGGAGCCAGCGATGGCTGTCATACAGGTCGACGCCCAGGAGATCGAAGCCACTGTCGCGCGCACGCAGGAGTCGTGCACGGTGCTGCACAGTGAGGCGGCCAGTCTCATGAGCCACCTGCGGAATCTGGAGAACTCGTGGCGCGGCGGGGCCGCTGAGAGCTTCCAGCAGATCGCCGGGGAGTGGGAGGTGGTGCAGCGGCAGGTGCAGGAGAGCATCGAGAGCATCCGCGATGCCCTTTCGGCTGCCGGCGTGCAGTACTCCGAGGTGGAGGAGGCCAACCGCAAGCGCTTCACCCGCTGATTCCCTGTCAGCCGCCGGCACGCACTGCAGCTCGCCGCAGTTCTGGTCGAGGCTGTCGCGCGTGCCGGCGGCCGCGGTCTGCCCCAAGCTTTTTCCAATCTCACGCAGTAGAGTGAGGGAGAACGCAGAACATGAGCTTGAGCTCGAAGGAGATCCCCGGGATGAGCATTTTCTCACGCATGAAGATGATTTTCGGCGCGAAGGCCAACTCGGCCCTCGACAAGGCCGAGAACCCCAATGAGACGCTGGACTACTCGTATCAGAAGCAGCTGGAGCTGCTGCAGAAGGTGCGCCGCGGCGTCGCCGATGTCGCTACCAGCCGCAAGCGCCTCGAGCTGCAGATCGGACAGCTGGAGAAGCAGCAGGACAAGCTGCAGGGACAGGCGCAGAAGGCGATGGAGGTCGGCCGTGAGGACCTCGCCCGTGAGGCGCTGACCCGCAAGTCCGGCCTGCAGCAGCAGATCTCCGATCTGCAGACCCAGCACCAGAACCTGCAGGCCGAAGAGCAGAAGCTCGTCACCGCTTCCCAGCGCCTGCAGGCCAAGGTCGATTCCTTCCGCACCCGGAAGGAGACCATCAAGGCCAACTACAACGCCGCTGAAGCACAGTCGAAGATCAGCGAAGCCTACTCCGGCATCTCCGAGGAGTTCGGCGACGTCGGACTGGCGATCCAGCGCGCTGAAGACAAGACCGCACAGCTGCAGGCACGCGCCGGTGCCATGGACGAGCTCATCTCCGCCGGCGCCCTCGACGATATGACCGGCACCGCGCAGGACGATATCGACGCTCAGCTCAACGCCCTCTCCAGCGACAACGATGTGGAGATGGAGCTGGCACGCCTGCGCCAGGGTCTGCCCGGCGGCCAGGAGGAGCGCCCGCAGATCACGAGCGAGGCTCCTGTCGACGCCGAAACCGCAGATCCGCAGAACTCCGCTGAGCAGCCAGGGCAGGGGGCCTGAGATGATCGTACGCATCATGGGCGAAGGCCAGTTCGACGTCGCCGATGTCGAACAGGATGCCCTGCAGGACTACGACGACAAGGTCGAGCACGCTGTACAGGCCGGCGATGAAGAGCAGACCAGCACCGCGCTGCGGGATCTGCGCTCGTTCATCCTCTCCCACGGCTCCCCCGTGGCAGACGACTTCCTCGGAGTCTCCGATATCGTCGTGCCCTTCGCAGACGCGTCGCTTGAGGACATCCGAAAGCTGCTCGACGGCTCGGGTCTGATCCCCGATATCAGCACCGTCGAGCAGCAGAACTGACGCGCGTGGCAGAAGAAGGCACCGCAGCAAAGGCAGGAAGAACGTGAAGAACCGTTTCGTCAAGGACCGTGGGCTGACCTTCAGGATGACGACGGCCATGTTCCTCAATGGCCTCATCTTCGTCCTGCTCATGGCCGCGATCTGGTTCATCCTCGACCGCAGCTCCATCGGTCTCGTCCTCGCCCTGCTTGTGAGCGCCGGTGCCTTCTTCTTCCAGTGGTTCTTCTCTGACTCCATCGCCCTCAGCGCGATGGGCGCACGCGTCGTCACCCCGGAGCAGGCCCCGGAGCTGCACGCCATCGTCGACCGACTCTGCCAGCTGTCGGACACCGTCAAGCCGCGGGTCGCCTACTCCGACTCCCCCACTCCCAACGCTTTCGCCACCGGCCGTTCGCCGAACCACTCCGTCGTGTGCGTCACGCGCGGCCTGCTCGACACCCTGGAGCCCAAGGAAGTCGAGGTCGTCCTCGCCCATGAGCTCTCCCACGTCGCCCACCGCGACGTCACCGTCATGACGGTCGCCGGCGTCACCGGTGTCGTCGCCTCGCTCATGGTGCGTGCCGGCCTCCATACGCGCAGCTCCAGCCGCAACAGCAACGGCCTGCCGATCCTGCTGGCGATGATGGTCGTCGGCGCTGTCGTCTACGTGCTGAGCTTCGTGCTCATCCGCGTGCTCTCCCGCTACCGGGAGCTGGCAGCCGACCGCGCCGCCGCGATCCTGACCGGCCAGCCTTCGACGCTGGCCTCGGCGCTGACGAAGATCAGCGGACAGATGACGCAGATCCCGTCAGAGGATCTGCGCAAGAACGCCAGTGCCAATCACCTCGCGCTCGTCCCGGCGATCAACGGCCGCGACGTCAACCAGCTGTTCTCCACGCATCCGAGCCTGGAACAGCGCCTCGAGCAGCTCAGCCAGATCTCTGCTCAGCTCTCCCGCCCCGTCTGATCTTTGCCTTTCTGATCCCTGCCTGGAGATCTCCGCTGCGCCGGAAGCCGCCGTTGCAGTTTCCTGCCCGGCAGCAGGCTCGTAGACTGGGCGCATGGGATTCTTCGACGCGATTCTGGGCCGCACCCAACCCAAGCGAGCCAACCTCGATGACCTCTTCGCCCTGCCGAACGTCTCTCTGACGCTGCAGTCCTCCTCGACTTTCGTCCCCACCGGAGTGGGCGGGGTGTGCTTCCGCGAAGTGGAGGGTCGCGCCTTCGCCGATGCGGAGCAGGAGAGCCGCGAGCTCATCTCCCAGGATCCCGACTGCGAGGTCGAACAGGTCAATGACGGCTACGGGTTCACCTGGCAGGTCATCAGCGACGCCCAGGCCAATATCTCGAACTTGGCGACGAATATGCACGCGATCAACTCGGCTCTGGTGAATCAGGGTTTCGACACGATGCTGCTGTGCACCGCCCTGTACTTCCGCGACGCTGAAGGCCGCAGTGCAGCGATCGTCTACCTGTACAAGCGCGGAACCTTCTACCCCTTCGTGCAGGTCGGGCCGCATCAGCGCGACAATGCCCTGGAGATCCAGCTCAAGGGCCTGCTCGCAGGCGAGGTGCCGCTCGAAGAGGATCTGTCGAAGTGGTCACCACTGTGGGACGCACCGGGCATGAACCGTACGACAGGCTCCGGAGGCAACAGCCTCTGACCGGCCCCTCGGCTCAGCCGATCGCCGGCGGTTCGCTGGCCGTCTCGACGGTGAACTCGACTCCGGCAGCCGGAACCGCCACGACGTCCCCGGCGACGATCCGGGCGCTGCGGCGCGTATCGACCTCGCCGTTGACGAGGACGTCACCGGCAGCGATCATCTCTTTGGCCATGACGCCGTGCTCGGCGACACCGTGCAGCTTGAGCAGCTGACCGAGGCGGATGTCCTCGGAGCGGATCTCAACAGTCTCCATACGGCTCAGCAGTCCTCCATACCGTTCAGAATCCGAAGTCGAAGTCGCCGAAGCCGCCGCCGTCTCCGATGCCGCCGCCATCGGCGCCGCCGCCCATGCTGTCAGCGCCCATGCCGTCCTGGAATCCCTCGCTGTAGGCCCCGTCCCAGCCGTGGCCGAAGCCGTTGACGAGCATGGCGCCCATGAGGACGCCGGGCAGCAGACCGGAACCGGCATAGGCGTTGAAGTAGCCGCGGTTGTACTCGGCGTAGCTGGGGCCGGCCTCCCAATAGGCGCGGCGCCCCAGGCCATCGGCAGTGGCGACCTTGCGGACTGCCGGTTCTGCGCCGACGGCCACGCGCTCGGCATCGGCCGCGCACACAGGGATCGGGCGCGGCTGGCCGCCGGCCGGGGCCCAGTCGATCTCCTCAGTCGAGGGACCGTGCTGCGGGTTGAAGAAGCATGGCGGGCGACGGGTGGGCAGCGGCTCACCGTTGACGCGGGCGCGCACGCACTTGGCGGCATAGCGGCCGTCTTCCAGCGCCTCGGTCACATGGCGGATGTCCTCGGGTCGCTGCACACGCTCGAGGGTCTCCTTGGCGGTGTCATACGCATCGAGGGCCCGCTTGTACTCCTGGCGGCCGCCTTCGTCGAGGTCAGCGCCGGTGGTGATGATGTCGAGATCGGCGACTTCCTCACCGAATGCCGTGACGTCCTCAGCTGCGGACTTCGCGACGAAGCTCAGTTGCTCAGCCTGCTCCTCGAGCTCCCTCTGCTTCTGCCGGCGCGAGCCGAAGAACATGAGCGCGCCGACGATGATGAGCAAACCGAGAAACACGTACCCCATGCCTGTTCGATCCTTCTTCCATCACGGGTGCAGCTGACTGATCTATTATCACCGCGCAACCTTAGCGCCGTCTGAATCGCACAGAGCTCGCACACAGCGGCGCGCGGGCGCCTGATCAGAGCCCGGCAAGCCCCTTGACGAGGGTCGCCGCTCCCCCTGCGAGAGCGATGGTGATCATGCCGATGCGCGCCACCCGCACCGGGATCCGCTCAGCCGTCAGATCACCGATGATCTGCCCGGCGGCCAATGCCGCGAAGACCATGAGCCACTGGCCGATCCCGAGGTGGGGAAGGACGTTCGGATCGAAGATCACCTTGGCGATGATCGACATGACCGAGGCGATGGCCAGCAGCGGCTGCATCGTCGCCGCGAAGCTGCGCTGCTCCCAGCGCGTGAGCACCGCGTAGGTGCTGAAGGCCGGGCCGCCGACACCGGCGGCGGCGTTGAGGACCCCGGCGAGGAATCCCGAGGTGGCGATGCCGCCGGTGTTGACCGGCAGCTGCCGGCCCACTCTCCCGATGACGACCGAGATGAGGAGCGCACAGACGACGACGGTGCCGATGAAGGTCTGCAGGGGAGCCGTCGGCATCGTTGCGGCCATCCAGGCGCCCGGCAGGGTGCCGATGACCGAGGTGATGGCCAGGATCTTGAGCGTCGGCCAGTGCACATCGCGCCAGGTGCGGGAGAAGACGATGACGCAGGAGACGAAGCCGACGATGTTGACGAGCACCACGCCCGACAGCGGGTCGAGCAGCAGCACGAGGAACGGCCCGGAGACCAGCGCGAATCCCATCCCCGTCACACGCTGCGACAGCGCACCGACGAAGACGGCGAGCAGGATGAAGGCGATGACAGGCATGATGGGCTCAGCATAGCCCGCAGGCGGCGGGTGGCTGGCAGACTATGACGGAGGGGCAGGAGAGCACTGCGCTCTCCTGCCCCTCGCACCGCGGCTCAGCGGCCGGCGGTGTCAGTTCTCAGCGGCTCAGAAGCCCATGCCGCCCATGTCCGGCTCGCCGCCCGGCATGGCCGGTGCCGGCTCCGGCTTATCGGCGATGACGGCCTCGGTGGTGAGGAACAGGCCGGCGATCGAGGCGGCGTTCTGCAGAGCAGAGCGGGTCACCTTGACCGGGTCGTTGATGCCTGCGGCCATAAGGTCCTCGTACTCGCCGGTGGCGGCGTTGAGGCCGTGACCGTCTGCGAGGTTGCGGACCTTCTCAGCCACCACACCCGGCTCGAGGCCGGCGTTCGTGGCGATCTGCTTGAGCGGAGCATCGATGGCGACCTTGACGATCGCAGCACCGGTGGCCTCGTCGCCTTCGAGCTGCAGCTTCTCGAAAGCGGTCTTGCCCGCCTGGATGAGTGCCACGCCACCGCCGGCGACGATGCCCTCGTCGACAGCAGCCTTGGCGTTGCGCACGGCATCCTCAATGCGGTGCTTGCGCTCCTTGAGCTCCACCTCGGTGGCGGCTCCGGCCTTGATGACGGCCACGCCGCCGGCGAGCTTGGCCAGGCGCTCCTGCAGCTTCTCGCGGTCGTAGTCCGAGTCGGAGTTGTCGATCTCGGTGCGGATCTGCTGCACGCGGCCCTGGATCTCGTCAGCGTCACCAGCACCTTCGACGATGGTGGTCTCGTCCTTGGTGACGACGACCTTGCGGGCGGTGCCCAGCAGGTCGATGGTGGCGTTCTCGAGCTTGAGGCCGACCTCCTCGGCGATGACCTGACCGCCGGTGAGGATGGCGATATCGGCCAGCTGCGCCTTGCGGCGGTCGCCGAAGCCCGGAGCCTTGACGGCCACGGACTTGAAGGTGCCGCGGATCTTGTTGACCACGAGCACAGCGAGAGCCTCGCCCTCGACGTCCTCGGCGATGATGAGCAGCGGCTTGCCGGACTGCTGGATCTTCTCCAGCACCGGCAGCAGGTCCTTCACGTTCGAGATCTTCGAGTTGACGATGAGGATGTACGGATCCTCCAGCACGGTCTCCTGACGCTCAGCGTCGGTGACGAAGTAGCCAGAGATGTAGCCCTTGTCGAAGCGCATGCCCTCGGTGAGCTCGAGCTCCAGGCCGAAGGTGTTCGACTCCTCGACGGTGACGACGCCTTCCTTGCCGACCTTGTCGATCGCCTCAGCGATGAGCTCGCCGATCGCCGGGTCACCAGCGGAGATGCCGGCGGTGGCAGCGATCTGCTCCTTGGTCTCAACGTCCTTGGCGGTTTCGAGCAGCACGTCGGAGACAGCAGCGACGGCCTTCTCGATGCCACGCTTGAGGCTGAGCGGGTCAGCACCGGCTGCGACGTTGCGCAGACCCTCGCGCACGAGAGCCTGAGCGAGGACGGTCGCGGTGGTGGTTCCGTCACCGGCGACGTCGTCGGTCTTCTTCGCAACTTCCTTGACGAGCTCGGCGCCGATCTTCTCGTACGGATCCTCGAGTTCGATCTCCTTGGCGATGGAGACACCGTCATTGGTGATGGTCGGTGCGCCCCACTTCTTTTCGAGCACGACGTTGCGGCCGCGCGGGCCCAGGGTCACCTTGACCGCATCGGCCAGGGTGTTGAGTCCGGTTTCGAGTCCGCGGCGTGCGTCTTCATCAAATGAGATGAGCTTTGCCATATGGCTGGTCCTCCCTGAACGGAGTGGCATGTCTTCCCGCACCATGAGCGCCCGCGACGGCAGAGCCGGTTCTGCTGATTCCCTTCCACAGCAGCCTGTCTCACTTCCCAGGGGCGGGATTTACCAGTACTAGATTTAGCACTCTCAGGCCGAGAGTGCAAAACTGCACCCACACCTCGGGAGCGGCCGCCAGCGGGCGGAGGAGACGCGAAGAGCCGGGATCAACCCGGCTCTTCAGATCGATCAGCGTACAGCGCCGGCGAGGGGGATGCTCAGAGCACCGTCACCGATTCTGCCTGCGGGCCCTTGGCGCCCTCACCGACCGTGAACTGCACCTGCTGGCCCTCTTCGAGCGAGCGGTATCCGTCCATCTCGATTCCGGTCCAGTGGACGAAGACGTCCTGGTCTCCGCCCTCCACGGTGATGAATCCGTAGCCCTTCTCAGCGTTGAACCACTTGACCGTGCCTTGCGTCATCTCTTCTCCATATCTGGGTGTTCTGCAGCGGGCGCTTATAGGAGGAGCCCCGCCGTTCGGGCCGGTTCCTCCGCCGCCGCCAGCGCAGCAGCCTCGTTCCCAGCTCTCATGCACGGCCGGAGGACTGCCTGAATTCAGCAAGCCTCCTTGTGGCACATGCACTGCAGTAAGACTAAGCCACGGCAGCGGTCGCCGCAAACATGAGCCGCGCGGCCGCGCTGGAAGGTCAGTCGTCAGCGCCCTCGGTGCTGCCGTCGCCACCGAGGCTGCCGAGGTCCTTGTCGGCGATGTCGGAGGTAATGAGCAGGGTCACCTGACCGGGGAACTCCGTGGAGCTTTCGACGGTTTCGACGCCGAGCTCAGCCGCCAGCGCACCGGCCTGCATCTCGAACTCGTCATCGGAGTAGTACACCGCCGAGGTGGTCTCACTCGTCGAATAGTTGCCGACCTCAGCAACGGTCCAGCCGTTCATCTCGAGATGTTCGCGGAACTTCGCCGCCGCGCCGGTGACACCGGAGCCATTGAGCACGTGGACTTCGGCGGTCTTGTCGACGACATCGACCGCCGGGTCATCCGTGGGCTCGTCACTCGGCTCGGATTCCTCGGCGGGGGCTTCGGTTTCGGCGACGACCTCCTCGGGATTCGAGGTGGACTGGCGGATGATGTTGAAGGCTCCGAAGACGACGAGCAGCGCCGCCAGCGCCAGCACGGCAATGAGGGCGAACGCCCCACCCTGGGAGATGGGCCCGCCGCGGCGGTGAGCGCCCTTGCGGCCGGTCGGCTGCAGGTCATCGAATTCGTCACGTGGGTACTGTGCCATCGGCTACCTCGCCATGCGCGCGCGGGCGCGGTCCTGGTGTCGGCTTTCACGGATGCGGCGCAGCCGCTTGATGAGGATCGGGTCGGCCGCATAGGCGGCCGGGTTGTCGAGCAGTGTGTTGAGCAGCTGGAAGTAGGCCGGCGCTGACATATCGAATTCCTGCCGGATGGCGCCGTCCTTAGCGCCGCCGTAGGTATGCCACTGACGCTCGAAGCGCAGTACGCGGGATTCGAGTTCGGTGAGCTCCTGCTCGCTCATGCCACCTGCTTTCGATCGGATAGCCACAGTCTAGCGAAGAATGACACGCATGTGCTTCCCTCGCGCCAGACAGGTGCCATCAGCGCAGACCCCCGCCACGGCGCCTGCCACCAGGCTAACAGTTGTCATCGACACGCTTCTGTGCTCGAATCAGTAGCACAGCGGAAGGAGAGCCATGACCACCTGGCACGCACATATGGCATTCACCACGGACTCCCCGTTCAGTCACGATGCAGCGCTCGACCTGCTCAGCGAACTCACCGAGCATGCCGCGGCCGTCGCGCCCCGCGTTGACGCAACCGGCGGCGACATCAGCTTCACCATCGAAGCGGACGCCATCAGCGCGGCGTTCGACACCGCCATGGCCACCGTCACTGAGGCCGTCGCCGCCATCGACGGATTCCCAGCGCCGGTCATCACCACCGCCCAGGGACCCCTCATGACCAAGGCTGCCGTCGAGCGGTGGCTGGAGAACCGCAACACCCGCCCCGGCCGCCCCGCGACAGGTGGGAGCTGACGAGTGACAGCAGGCGCCCCGCCACCTCACACTGCGGAGATGGCGGGGCGCCTGCTGACCGGCATCGAACCGGATCAGCCGATCTTGACGTTGATCTGCTTGGTATGCGGAGGGGGCTGGTCAGGGCGCTGTTTGGCTTGTTTTCGCGGTTTTCTGGTGGGTGCTGGTGGGTGTAGGTGGGTGCCTGTGTGGGCATTTGGTGGGCATCTGGTGGGCGCGGGGCGAGCTGTAAAGGTTCGGCTTTACAGCACTTTAGACTCCTTGTAGATGTGGTCTAGATCACATCTCTCTGAGTTGCTCTACTACTCACTGAGTAGTATCATGGAGGTACACACAAGGAAAGGACACCACAATGGCACTCCACTACATCCACGACATCACCATCGACACCGACATCATCCCAGCCGAGGTCATGGCCGCCTTCCGCGATGTCACCACCAACGACGACGGAAAGCTCATGGCAATCGGCCGCGACGCCGAACGGGAAATCCGCGCATGGGCCGCACGCCGCTCCCGCCCCGCCGCAGTCGAAACCACCGGCGGGGCAGCGCACGCCGCCCCACTCGCCACTGAGAAGCAGGTCAACTACATCATGCGGCTCATCGACCGTGGCGCCCACGAGGAGGGCGGTTTCATCTCCGGTGGCCCCACCACCATCGACCAGGTGCGCCGGATGACCCGCCGCGACGCCTCCATGTACATCGACTCACTCACCAGCAACTACTGAAAGGACGATCATGGGACTCCTTGAATCCAGCCTCCACAACGCGGACGAGGCGCAACGCCGCCTCACCGCCGCACTCGAAGAAGTCGATCAGCTGCGCGACAAACGCGACGAACGGATCCTCGACGCACTCGAAGCCGGGGCGACCCGGTATCAGCTGTCCAAGAGGCTCGGGATGAGCGAAGGACACCTCGCCCGGTATGTCCCGCGGCTGTCCCGCCGCGCCATCCCCGACACCGCCCCCGAACTCGACAACCTCGACGCATTCGTCGCGCACGTTGTCCAGTTCCCTGACGTTGACGCTGCGGTCATGCTCGACGGGACGGCGCTGGTCTACCGGGGCCGCGTAAGGGAGGAGGCGCGCAACGAATACGGGAACACGGAGGTGTATGGGGTGTCGCGGTACTATGCGCGGCACGGCATCGACACCGTCGGTCTGCTGACGACGGGGATGGGCGAAAAAACCGAGGCATCGGTGCGGAACGCGATCGAGGCGGTGCTCGCCGGCGAGAAACGCTACTAGAACAAAAAGAGACCCCCACCGTGACGGTGCGGGTCTCATCCCCGCAAAGGGCGGGGAACGCTGTGAACGGCTGAGCGACAAACGGCTCACCCCCGCAAACGGCGGGGACACCACTGACAGTACCAGGCCGGAATCGGCTTGTGAATGCTGAAAAGCGCCCCACACCGGGATGGTGTGGGGCGCTTCGTGTCCTCCCTGCAAAGCAGCAGAGGAACTCCTGTCGGGCAACAGATGGGTCGAGTGTATCACTCGGTGCGCGCTGGGTCGGTGCGTTCTATCGTCACCGCTCCCTCTGCGACTTCCAGCCGCCCAACCTTGAACGGTTCTTCGAGGGCTTCGGCGCATTCGACCTGCACGCGGTCCACATGCTCAGCGAGATCACGCTCGACAGCCCGCCGGGTTTTGCGGATGGCGAGCTGCTGCTGCAGACGCTCAATTTCGGCGGCGAGTTCTTCGTCAGTCATCTCGTCCATGTCAGTGCTCCGGACGGTAGATGATCGGCTCTGACGCATCGTCATCGCTCATCTCAACCGGTTCGGGCAGCTCCGGCTCCACCTCGACCGGCTCACCGGTAACCTCCGGGTGCGCCTCCCACGCTTCAGCCTCAGCCGAGCGGACACCGATCGTCTCAGTCGCGACCAGGGCGGGGCCGGGCGTGCCGATCGGTGACGACGCGACCGACATGAGCACCGATGCGACCGTTGCGAGCGCCGCGACGGATAGGACGGAGGTCCAGTCGATGTCGAGGATGCCGAGGCCGTCGCCGGCGAGCAGACCTGCAGCGGTCTGCGCGAACGTGCGGAGGGCGCGCTCACCTGTCGCGGCCCAGAACTCTATCGTGTAAATGTTCATGATGTGTGATCCTCACTCGTAGAACGCGGCCGAGCGGACGCGCTTGATCGTCACAGGACTGGCGGAGTGGTTGGCAATCTCCAGCTGGTACTCGACCGAGCTGACTGTCTTCGTGCCGCGCTTCCCACCTGGCTGGGTGCCGCCAAACTGCTCAACCTGCGGGACATGCACAGACGACCAGCCGCCCGTGCCAGCCGGGAACGAATGCTCCTCGAACGGCCGGGTGATCTCCGACCCGCCGCCCTTGAAGTAGTAGACGAGGACGATCTGCGCCTTCACGTCTGCGCCGGCCGGCACCGACGCGAGGGTCGCGTCTGCCTGCAGCATGAACTTCTGGCCGCGGCGCTTCGGTCGTGCGATGTAGTGCGGGCCAGCGTGCGTTTTGCTCGCCGGGTGCATCCGGATGCGGGTGCGGGTGCGGGGCTTGATGGTCTGGTCGCTGACTCGCGACCTCTGCTCATATCCGGACATGCCGAAAAATCCCTTCTCAGTCGTCTCCGTGGTCGGTGGTTTCGGGGCCGGGACGGTCGTGGTGCCGCCGAGACCCGGCCACGCGCTGGTGTCGTCCTCCAGACGGGAGTACACGCACGACACATGCGCGTGAGCGGTGTGGGGGTTCGCGCCGGCATAGGGTCGCCACCGCCGGGCGATAGACGGGTTGAAAATCTGCCGGTTCGAGATCAGATACTTGATGCGCCGATCGCCGGCCTTGGCGAGCCTGCGCATGTAGGCGTGCGCGTCGAAACCGCCCTTCGGGTCGTGCGTGAAGTCCCGGGCGTGGACGATGCCGCGACTGTCGGGGTTGTGATCGGATTTGCGAGCCGAGTGCGCGGCGTCACCGATCGACCCGTCCGAGCGTTTCGACCGGCGCGGGGCGTAGACGTTGATCTGGGCGAGCAACTTATCGAGGCTGCGCGCCACTCTCCATGAGCGGGCCATAGGCTCCTCCTTGAAAGACGGAACCCCCGGCTAGTGCGGGGGTTCTGGTGGTGCCGGCGGATAACCCGGCTTGTCTGGCGGCGGGAGGGTGACGTATGCGGCCCACAGGGTGGCATAGGCCGACCTGTACCAGCGCAGCTCCCAATCAGCCTCAGCGGCTTCTTGTGCGTGTTTGTCAGCGATCGCCTGCCATGTCGCGATCGCTGTCGATTCCTCTTGGAGCTCGCCGGCGCGGCGTTCTTGGATGAGCTGCTGGATTTTGACTGCGATGCCGACAACGCCGCCGCCGCCGACGAGGGCGATGATGAGTTGTGCCCAGTCCATGCGGCGGATCACCCTCTCATCTGCTGAGCCAGTCTTGCGCTCCTGATGTCGGCGGACAGGTCGAAATATCGGGCGGCTGCGAACGCTGCGAGTGCCCACAGGATGAGCGTCCCGCCGCCGCGTGTGTGGGTGATGGGGTGTTCGAGCATCACGAGGGTTTGGGCGAGTGCGAGCATCCCTGTGCCGACGACGATCATGAGCATCCCGAGCTGTTCGATCTGCAGGATGCGGGTGCGTAGGCCGGCGGCGGTGACGAGTCCACCGGCGAGGAAGATCCCGCCCCAGACGAGTGGTGGCCAGTCGGCGTCGAAGAACGTGGTGGTGGTGACGGGTGGGGCGAGCAAATAGTAGATGCCTGCCGCGATGACGAGGGTCGTGGCGGTGATCCTGCAGGCCCGGCCCAGCCGGTAGAGGGCATGTTGTTTCCGGGTCATGGTAGCGGAATCCTGATGTTGTCGAGCGACACCTGCCATGTCCTAGGGTTCGGCGTGTGGACGACCAGGTTGTCACGCACTGAGCTGCCCATAGCGGTGGTGAGCAGCGCTGAGCGGCCAACAGGGTTGGTACCGATCGAGATGTTCACGTCCGGGAGATTGACACCCGATATCCATCCGATAGTGGACGGTCCGGTCGTCGAGAAGTCGCCGTTTTTGCGGCGGACAAGCCCCCGCATTTCGATGTAGCCGCGGCTGATCCGGTACTGCACGGGGACTGCCGCCGTATAGGCAGAGGTGAGTGTGATGTTCTTCCATGGCGGGTTGTCGAGGCTTTCCCATCTGGTCGGGCCGCCGGTCTCCTCGGACTCGCCACTTGCGATGAACGTCTCGCCCATCTGGTAGTCGTAGCGGATGTAGCATTGCGCGCCCCACAGCTGTGTGCGCGGGTCAGGCAGGTGCTCTGGGCGGTCAACGTGGGTTGTCGGCGCGATTTTCGGTCGCCGCTGCGTGACTTTCGCCTTCGAGAGCAGCTGGGAGGGGTTACGCTCCACATCCCAGAGGGGGAGGTAGTGTTTCCCGCCTGACCAGTCGAGGCTGGTGAGGACGCGGACACGAATCGGCCCACCCGGCTCCTTGTGCCTCAGGGGGTCGTATTCGAGCACGACTCGGTAGACGGTATTCCGAGATACAGGCGGGAATTTGAGGGTCATGTCCTGGTTGAGGCGGTGGTAGAAGCCCCGCAGGATCGCCTGCGCTGTCTTCGTTGTTTTCGAGACTGTGAGCTTCCCGGTGTCTGTCACGTCCGACAGGTTCCTCAGCCAGTACGGCTGACCGCCGACGTCGAGGAGACCTGACCCGACGCCGAGGGTGACGTACTGCCACATCTCGTCGTCCATCGGCTGATGCACGACAGGGTACGAAAACTCCGACCCCTGGAACGGCTGATAATTCGTCTGGACAAGGTCCTCAACACCCTTGATGCGGGCGTCCTGTGTCAGGTCATACGCTGTCGGTTCGCTCATGGTGTTCTCCTATCTGGTCGCTGTTTCTCGCAGCTGCCTGGACAGCTCACGCACACGCTGGTTGAGTCGGCCTGTCGCCTGGTTGAGTTGGGTTTCGTCCGCAGTCGGGCCGACCTGGTATTTCGTGTCCGTTTTTTTCGCGTCCCACGTGATTTCGGCGATCTGCAAGGTGTCGGTGATGGTCTGCCCGTCGAGGTCGGCTGTGATCCGGTCACCGAGGCCGTAGTCGATCCCGAACCGGCGGTTGGGGACAGGGTGCGCGTCGAACGTCACCAAGCTCTTGGCTTGACCGTCGTCCAGCTCTTTATCAGCGGCCTGCTTCAGCTCGTTGCTGTCGGTGGTGGATTGCCGGTCAACGAACTGCGTGACGCGGATGCCCCAATGTGGGTCGGGGCGGGTGGCGCGCCAGAGTTTCCGTGTCGTGCCGGTGCCTGTCCCGCCGACGATCACCTCAGTCACCTCAGGGGCCTGCTGGGTGAGCGTGTACCCGCCGATACCGCCGTTGGCGCGTGTCAACCGGACAACGCGGGTGAGGTCACGGGGTGCCCTGAGGCGGAAGATGACCTCGGCGTTGTGGGTGTCGAAGAACGTGACCAGCCCACCATTCTCGGCTGCCGTTTTGACCACGTCGAGGAGGTTCGTGAACCTCTCCCCCACCTGCACGGTCTTGCCCTTGACGGTGGAGTCGGGGACACGCAGATATGGGACCTTGTAGTCTGCTGGCGCGGTGGGTCCGATCTGCTCACGGATGAGCCTACGGATCACATCCCCTGCCGGGCCTTGCCCTTTCCACATGTCCTGCGCGGGCAGCTGCCCTGTCACTGTCGGGGGGTTGGGGATGACGAGCGCGCCCGCGAGGAGCGCATGATAGGACACGCCCGAAATGCTGATGGTGCGTGTGTGGTTGTCTGGTGAGGCGGTCTCGGTGAACTCCGTGATGAAACCAGAGACGACGGGTGCCCCGTGGTCGGTGATGCGGACGTGCCAGCCGGGTTGTGCGCGCCGCCATCGTGGGTCGTTGCCGTTCGCCTCCACAGACCAGGTCGAGACGCTGTTGTTGCGGAGGACGGCTTTCCCTGACAGTGATGGGAGCACGCCACGCGGGGCGAGATCGTGGTTGCGGATTTCGACCTGCATCAGAAGCCCGCCAGCCACTGTTCAACATATTTGAGGGTGACGGTCGATTCGGGTTTGCCGTTCACCATGCTCATGCGGATCCTGTTAATGCCAGGCTTGAGGGGGAAGAACGTCGAGTCCTCAGAGACCCGCTCCCATAGGCTGCCGTCCATCGCCGACCCTGAGGTGACATCCTGCTCTTGCGGCCGAGTCGTGATCGTGACCTTCTCCCCGAACTGGCCTCGGATGAAAATCCGTTCGCCGGTGTCGTCGTTCTGGATCAGCAGGTCCTCACCCGGGCCGGTCACCTCCCAGACGGGCCATGCTTCGGCATCGCCCTGGATGTTGATGACTTGCGCGCCCTGCACGGTGGAGTCGGACAGCATGACAGGGAAGAACGGGTATGCGTGTGAGGCTCCACGCCCGTCCGCGACTGATGGTGTCCTCCCCGGTGCGCCCTCCCACCGATAGTCGGGGTCGCTCGTGTCTGGCGTGTCACCTGAGAAGAACTCGCCCGTCTCGGTCCCTGCCTCGATGATGAGCTGAGATACGGTGATGCTCTCTCCGATAGGCATTGGCCCGCCGTCGGGAGACGTGACATTGAGGTCAAGACTGACCTTGTGGAGTGTGTGTGCCGCATCCGTGCGAGCCTCGACCGCTACCCACTCCCCAGCCGGTGCTTCCACCACGGCAGGGGTGCCGAGGTACGCCCACTCGCTTGCTGGGGTGTCCTGCCTGCTGAATCGGGCTTCCACGCTCATCGGCGCGGACGCCCGCACCATGACTCGGCCCGCGAACAGCGATGCCGGAGGCAGCGTTGACGTCGATCTGAGGCCGGTGGAAATGCCTCCGCTCCCGGCAGCCTTGGCGGTGAGGATGAGTCCGCTACCGCCGTCGATCCCTTCCGTGTCAGTCAGTGAACGGGTGTGCGACTGGCCGCGGTACAGCACCACGTTATGGAACGACGAAAAGGTGGGGTTCTCTGCGAGATTGACCCGCTGCACCCTCGGATCCGCACCCGTGATAAAAGCCTTTCGCGCCGCCGCGACGCGCTGCTCCTGCACCCGCGTCACCCCGAACCAGAGTGGGTCCAGGGCGAGGAGTTTCACCGCACAGTGCCGCCACCACACATGAGAGTCCTGGCCACCAAGCCCACCCTGCAGGCCGTCAACGTAGTAGCACCAGCGGCGGCGCACAGTCCCCAGCTCAGGTGCGCGGACGATCAGCTCGACCGGCTCCGACGATGCTGGGACGAGGACACGCTCAAACTCGCGCACCCGCACCGACACCTGGGACTGGTCTGTGTCGCGGAACGCTACCGGCAGCATCATCTCCGACTCACCGAACCGGGTAGACCGGAACACCGACCCGTGCACGGCAGGCAGCGGGGTTGACTCGATTTCCCGTTCCGGCAGACCGAAACCCCTCACCCCGTCCAGCAGGAACACGCCGGACGCACCACCGACCGTGGACAGCTCGATTTCCCCAGCCGACGATTTGAGAGTGACCTCCAGCCACATCAGAACCCACCCCCATACAGTGCCTGCGTATCAGCGAACGCCTGGACAGTCTTCTTCGCGATCCGCTCCTCAATCAGCCCCGCGTTGTCGTTGTTCACGACCAGCGACGGCGGCAGATTATCCACGACAGCCTTAGCCAGCCGGTCGTAGTCGATTGCTCCGGTACCTGCCGTCGAGGTTGTGTTGGCCAGCCGCAGTGACGACATGACCTCGGGGGTGAGCTGGCTGTTCGGGATGACCTGCTCCCCGCCGTGGAAGTGGACGAGCTCGGGGCCTTGCTCACCGACGAGCGCCCACCCCCGAGTAGCGGCCTCGGTGCCCTCTTGGTAGCCGTGACCCTTGCCGATGAAGCTGAGCATCGACCGGCCGCGCCGGGATGCCTTGAACTTTGCCCAATTCATGCCGGCGACGAGGTTCGCGAGCGGGTGGAACCGGTCGTTGGGCAGGCTCTTGTCACGGAAGGCGCGGAAGGTGGAGCCGATGACCTGGACGAGGCCGTGGGCGAGGTCTCCGGAGCGGTTGTTGACGTCGCCGATGTTGCCCTGGATCGCGCGAGGGTTGCCACCGGACTCCGTCTGGATCTGCCGCAACCACGCGCTGATGTAGTCCTCGGTGGTGGGCAGGCCGACACGCTGCAGGGCCTGGATGACGGTGTCCCGCCAGCGGCCCACACCAGACCCGCCGGGCATTTGGAACGTGTTCTGTTTGCCGTACTCGGCGGCCTTACCGACCAGCCCGACAGCGGCCTTGTCCATGATCCCGCGAGCCATCTGCGCCATCGTCGGGTTGAGACCGTCCAGGGAGATGTTCTTGCGGATTCGGGTGATGTGCTTCGCCGCCGCATCCCGGTACGCCTTCTCCAAGTTCGCGCCCGCCGTGACACCGACCTTGTCGAGGAACGGATAGGAGGGCGTGAACCCACCTCCGTGCATGTCCCACTCACCCGGCGGCACCAGACCAGCACCCATCGGCGGTCGCATCGCCGCGAGGTGGATGTGGTCGAAGTGCATGGCCCGGGTGACGCCGGTGTACATGTGTGGGCGGCCCCGGTGGAGCTGGCGGCGGCCTGCCGGTGAGAAGATCAGCTCGGCGAGCTGGGGGCCGTAGTTGGCTGCGAGCCAGTTGAAGATCGCCATGCTGGGAGTGATGTCGATAGCCCGGCCAGCCCCGTGGTGGGAGCGGTTACCGGTTGCTGTGATCGACCCGGGACGGTATGCGGAGTGCAGGCGTGCTTGCGGGAACTGGTTTTTGACCAGCGCCCACCATGGCCGCCAGATGCCGGAGTCAGCGAACGCGGTCACTCCCGGGATCGCTGGGATGACGCCGCCGTGGGCGAAGTGCATCATCGAGTGGACGGCGGCAGTGTCTCCGGCGCGGGCGGCACGGTTGATGGCCTTGACTCCGTCCGCGCCGCCGACCATGCGGGTGAACTCGGGCCGCATGATCGCTTCTCCACCAGAGAGGTAGAGGTCGCCGCCGGTGCGTGACCGGAAGTGGTGCACGTCCTTACCAGGGGTGTAGCCAGGTAGCACACCGCCAGATGCAAGAGCAATCGGCTTGGGTGCCGAGAGTTTCACGCCCACGTCACCGAACGCGCCGTTGACCTCCTTCGTGAACTTCCCGAGCACGTCAATCAGCCGGTTGAGGTCGCTGCCGAGGACAGGCCTAGCTGCCTGCATCTGGCCGTGCATCCCATCCCTGAGGCCCCGGAATGCGGTAACGCCGGTGTCGCGCATCGAGTGGAAGCCCGCCCGGTTCACGTCACGCATCACGCTCATGTGCGCTGCATGGTCGGCCCGCATCCCGGACTGTGTGGCCGCGTTGACGTTCCGCAGTGTCTGCGTCTCCGTGATGCCGGTGGCGCGCATCTGAGCGAAGCTGGTGCGGGTGCCAGACAGCATCTCCGACTGCCGCAGACGAGTATCAGCCAGCATCCCTGCCTGGTTCGTCTGCACAGTCGTGAGCATCGTCGCCTGCTCCGCCGCAGTCGCCTGACGGGCCTGCGCCTGCGAGGTCTGCGTAGCGACACCCATCGCCTTCTGAGCGAGCTGCGTCGCGGTCGCCATGCCCTGCTGGGAGGTCTCAGTCTGGGCCTGCTGCTCCGTCATCGACAGCGAGACAGCGTCACGCATCACCTGCATCGCCGTGAGGGTCTGCGCCGACATGTCCGCCATCACAGTGGAGGCCTCGGGCAGGTCACCGACCGTCACCGGGATCGCACCCATCGACGGGATCGCCGCGTCAGCCATCGCTGCTGCAGCCGCCTGGATGCCACCCAGCTGGGACATGATCCCGACCGTGAGACCCTCAGCGGTATTCGCGCCGAGTTCCGCCATGACGGTGGATGGGGAGCGGATTCCGAGCACCTGCTTGAACACCGCCTCCATCTGGCGGGCGAGGGAGGCGATCTGGCTCTCGACGTTCTTCTTCTGCGACTCGATGCCCTTGACGACACCCTGAGCCGCGTTCACGCCACCCTTGTGGAACCCCTCGGTGACGATCTGCCCGATCCGGTTGGCCTGCTTCTCGTAGTCCGACCAGAGACCAATGTAGGACTGCCGATCGCTCTTCGACGCGCCGAGGAAAGCGTCCGCCAGCGTGATGCCCTCAGCGGGGCCAGCGGCGGCGATCTCCTGCAGGATCGCGCCCGGCACACCAGCCTTGCGCAAAGCGGTCAGCTTGTCAGCGAACTGCCGCAACTGTCCCACGTCAGCGGACATGCGGCGGTTCGCGCCAGCGACACCCGTGTGCGTGTCCCACCGTCCGCCGGAGAACTCCTGGTAGTCGCCGAGGTCGAGCTTCCGGCCCGACAGCAGCCCGGACGCGACAGATTTCTGGATGCCCTCCAACTCGCTGGCTTTGTCCTTAGCGTCCTTGAGGCGTGCGTCGAGCTTCTCAGCCTGCCCGTAGAGGCGGCGCAGTGAGGCTTCGAAACGGCGAGCCGAGCTGTTCGCGATCGAGCGTGCCCGCTGGGAGAGGTCTTCGTTCTTCCCCAGCCCGAACATCCGATCCACCGCACTATATGCGCCGGAGAGCCCACCAGTGACCTGATCCCTCAACGACCCGCGCCGCACATCCGTCCGGAAGTCCGCCCGCAACTCGTTGACCCTGGCACTGCGTTCCTGCTCAGCCTTCCTGCGCTCACCCGCGAGCTTCGCGGCACGCTCATCCTCCTGCGCCCGCTTCTTCGCCGCCGCCAGAGAACGTTTCGCCGCATCCAGCTCATCCTGAGCGACACGAACCCTGCGCTCCGCCGCCTGCTTCGCCGCCTTGCTCTTCGCGTCCGACTTCTGCCGGCGAGCACGAGTCAACGCCGCCTGCGCATCATCCACCCGCGACTGAGCAGACGCGACACCACCAGCAGCCATCGGCATCACACCCGGCATCCGCCGCATCGACTCGGCCAGAATCCGCCACGACCGGCGAGACCCATCCAGCGGGATGAACGCCTCATCCACATCCATCCGATCACCCACGACCCGCCACGTGTTCGGCGGCACCATCTGAGCGATCGGCTGCATCGACGTCAGACCGCCATAAGCCATCGGGATCGCGAACCCGCCGTCATGCCACAGGTCAGACCGCCGCGTCGTTACCTTCCGGAGTGGATCCTGCGGATTCGTGAGCCGATAGTTCGGATTCACCAGACGGTCAGGGAAGTTCTTGAACTGCCCCTCGTTGATCTTCAGCTCACCGTAAACGGTGACCTTTCGATCTTTTGTCAGCTCTTTGAGCTTCGCTTCGGAAGTCTTGATCTTCTCTTCAAGCGCCGTAATCTGAGCGGCCACAATGGGGCTAGGCTCCATCGCGTTAAGTTCGTCCAGGCGGGTTTTCGCGCTATCGACCTGCTCCTGCAGCGTCGTGGCATCCGCTTCGAGGTCGATGTCCGGGATACCAGTGGCGGAGTTAACGAAACCGTCAACAGCGCTCTGGCCCTCATTGAACTTGTCGATGGCGCGCTGAAGTTCCGCGTCAGAGGCGTCAGCGAGCTGCTTCACCCGGAAAGCGCCCTCCTCACCAAGGGACATAAGGAAGTCGATGAACTCTTGCGGGGCACCGCGCTGCATCAGCGTTTCGAGATTCGAAAACCACGTCTGCTGAGCCTCGACCTGCTTCGCCATGTCATTGATCCACTCCGACAGCGTCAGCTTCGCGTCCTTCGCGGACGACGCGAAATCGAGGAACCCCTCCGCGCCCTCACGGAGCGCGTCAGCGTACTCTGTGAGCCGCTGTTGCGCCTCAGCTGCCTCTGGGGACATCGCGCCGATACCGTCAGCGGCGGACTCGGAAGCAGTGCCAGCCTCTTCGGCGGCGTTGACATATTCGGGGAAAAGCTCCTTCAGCTTCTCCATTGAGATGCCCTGCTCTTCAGCCTGCTTCTTAACGTCAGCGAACGCGGCAGCAGCCTCCGCGGTCTTGCCACTTTCGACCAGACCGGCAAGAGCTTGATCGACAGAGGAAACCCCGGCTGAAAGCTCTCCGAGCGGAGACCCCCACCCGGTCATCTCTCCGAGAGAGTGATTGAGCCTTTCGTACCAATCAGCGTTGGCTACCTTATTGAGAGCTTCCCCAAAGCTCGTTACCTTTTCTTCCCCGAGCCAATCCCCGCTAGCTTCCCACTTAGATATTTTGTCTATCGCGGAGACAAAGTTGCGAGACCCTTCAGCCGCTCTTTCAAGCGCCCTCTGGTACTTATCTGAGGCGACCTCTACGTCGCGGGGAAACACCTTGGCAGCGATGGCCATCGTTGCCATTGCAGCAGCTACCGCAGCTAGTGCGCCGCCGGCAATTTTAGCGGCAGGCTTTAGCTTCTCCAGGCCGCGTGCAGTCTTTCCGATCAACCCCTTCTGCCCGGAGAGCGTGTCGAATGCGCCCTGTATCTCGACAATCTTCGGCATGAGGAGGAGGAATCCGCCGACACCCAGCGATGCGGCACCACCGAGGCCAGCGAGGGCAAGGCCCGTGTTCCGGATCGGGGCCGGCAGAGACTCAAACGCACGGAGCGCATCAGCGAGCTTATTCAGCCCAGCAATGGCGAGACCTCCGCCCTCCGGGCCGACCAACGGCTCAGCGATCGACGCAGACAGGTCACGCCAAGCAGCCTTCACCCGGTCGAACGCCCCAGCGAAAGTATCCTTGACATTCGCGGCCGCGCCCCCAAACCTCTCCGACATGCCAGCAACCAGCGCATCAAGCGCCTCCGTCGCATCCAGCGACCCAGCGGTGATGTCCTCACGGATCTGCGCGCCCGTCTTGCCCATCTGAGAGCCGATCAGCGTCGCCGCGTCGATACCACGGTTGCCGAACTCGATCAGATCCTGGGCGGTGATCTTCGCAGCCGACTGGATCTTCGAGATCGTGGTCGAGATCTCAGCGATCTGCTGATTACTGCCACCTGTCGCGGCCACAGCGTCCTGGATCGCTTCGAGATAAGGGATCGCCTTCTTCGCTTCAATGCCGAAGCCGATCATCTGCTGCTGAGCCTGGATGAACACCTGCTTCGCGAACGGCGACTTCCTCGCGAACTCGTCCAGCTTGTCCATCTGGGCGTTCGCTTCCTTAGCCCCACCCATAAGCGTATTCATCGCGGCGCGAGAAGTCTGCTGCAGCGTGTTGTACTCGATACCGGTCTTCGCAGCCGCCGCACCCACCGCGGTAATCGCGCCACCAACAACCGTCAGAGCAGTGCCAGCAGTGGTCCAGGCCTGCTGGTTTTCGCGTGCATGCTGCAGCATCGACCCGAAACCGGACTTCGAACTCCGTTCCGCACCATCGATCTTCTTGCCAGCACGCTCCGCAGCCGCACCGACCTTGTCGAAGCCGTCAACGGCCTGCTGATACTCGGCCCGGAGGCGCAGTACGATAGACCTATCAGCCACAGCTACCCCCGTTCAAAGGAAAAGAAAATGGACGATCACGGCCGCACTGAGCGAACGCGTAAAGAGATGACAAGCGAGTCAAAAACAGAATCACGAGTTGCCGGCAAACCAAATTGGGCTAAATCGCTGATTTTCGCCGGGTTTTTTCTTCTGTCTATAGGGCTACTAATTGCTATCGTTGGGGTTCCGGCATTAGGGCTGGGCCTCATCCTGATGTCCGTGCAGTGCTGGATCGCGGCGGCGATAGCGCGTCCGCTTGAAGCGATCTACGACGTTCTGCGGACGCGGGCCTGACGGACTTTCTTCTCCCGGGCTACGTCTTCCTCGTTCAACGAGACATACGTCAATTGCCCCGGCGTCGGCTCATCATCATTGGACTTCTTCTTCTTCTGCTGCTCAGCGGTATGGGCGCACGCATAACACGTCACGTCCTCATGCGTCTCCCACGCCCCAGCGGTGTCCGGATCCCATGCCTTAGACCTCAACTGCCCACATCCGGGGCAGTGAGCGGTGGAGTCGAACTCGATGAGCGCCTCAGCAAGCACCCGGTCACGTTCGCCCCACTCCTGCAACAAGACGGTAGGGCGAACGGACCAGGCCTTTGCTGCGCGCAGCGACCGGACTAGCTGCGGTCGTTCTTCGAGTTCTTTCGCGACAAAGGGACCGGGATCGTGACCTCCTGCGTCGTCGCGGCCATCGCCGCGGCCGCGAGGCGGAGGATCTGCACTGTCCCGAGCCGACCCTTCATGATCTCGACTTCGTTAGGTGTGATGTCGGTTTTGACGACATCACCGACTGGGTTCTCCACCTTCACGAGCGCTTTAGCGATCAGCCGGTAGTTCGCCTGATCCTGCGCTTTCTCAGTGGCTTTCTCGTGAGCCTTACGCGTCTCATCCGAAGCGTTCTCCGGGAGGTCGTCCGGGAAGCCGCATTCGTCCTTGGTGGACTCGATCTCGTCCTCGCTGAGCGCACGGATATACCAGGTCGTCTTCGATGCCTGCCACTGTTCATACAGTTGTCGCATCTCTTCTTCGATGTCATCGACAGTCGAGGAGCTCATCGCTTCCTCACCCTCAGCGACATCGCGTTCAATGGCGAGCTGCCGGTCGAGGGACTCGAAACGGGCGAATAGGTCGGGGCGGCCGTAGATCTCGACGGAACGCTGAGCAACAGTGCCGGATTCGAGCCACTGGTCGAACCATGACTCGGTCACATCGACCGGAGTGCCAACATCGTGGTTATCAGGCATGATTGTGTCTTTCTCTCGATGGATGATCGGTGGATGAAAGAGGTGACCTGTCGGGGCCGGTCATCCACCAAACCGACCCCGACAGGAGCTCGTCATCAGACAGCCGCGATCTTGCCGTCCAGCCACGCATCCTGAACGAGGCCGACGATGTGGCGCTTGATGTAGCCTCCCTGATCGCCGGGCTTCTGCGGGTTGTCCACGACGATCTCGTAAACGTTGACCTCATCATTGGCGGCCCACTCGTCGGTGGACTTCTTACCGGTCTCACGCTCAGCGAGCCAGAAGCGGGTGCCCTTCGTCTTCAGCGCCTGATAGAGGGTGTCACCGATGCCGCCACCGTCACCGGACTCAGCGGTCTCGGGAGCGCCGGTTTTCTCATCGAAGTAACGGAAGATGTCGAACTCAGCGGTGTAGTTCGAAGCGCCGGGAGCCTGCACGTTCAGTTCGGCGCACAGCGGTGACTCATCGACGGTCTCCGATGCCTGCGGGCCGACGTTGTACCCGCCGGACACGATCCGGCACGCAGCGTCAATACCCGCATTGAGTTCGGCCAGAGTTGGAGCCTTCGGGTCGGCGGGCTTGGCCGACAGGATCGCAACCTTAGTCTTGCCCTTAGCCAGTGAAGTGGGCATTACTTATCCCCTTTCTTGTTGCTGTCGGCCTTGCTGGCCGTGCGATCGGCCGCCTGCTCAGCGACCGCCTTCGGTGTTTCCCGGAGGTTCTTGAAGATCCCGAACCACTGTTCGGGTACGCGGCCGACCTTTCGGCCGGTCGTCTTGTCGTAGGCGTCCTTGAAAGCCATGACGTGTTCCTTTCGGGCATGAAAAAGCCCCGGCGACGGGGCTTGGGGGTCATTTCTCGACGGTGTATATGTCTACGGCGAAACACGGGTGCCGGTTCGTTCCCGCTATCACCTCATCCCGGTCCGGGGTGGCGGCCTGGTGGTCGTCCAGGGTGAGGGTGTAGCCGGCGACCCTGACGGGCAGACCTCCTGGTTGGAGGATCTGTCGGGCGCTGGCGATCATCACGCGGGCGCCTTCGCATGTGCCGGCCGCGCCGGTGATGCCGAGCCGGTCTTGCACGCCGATCATCCGGGATGACAACGGCCGCTCTACATGCGGGCGGGCTTCCCCACCCCACACGACGAAGTACGGGTATTTCGGGTTCGATTCGGTCACGTCCGTGTCGTAGACCGGGTAGCCGAGCTGCTTCAGCAAGGAGATGAGGTCAGAGAGCATCTCCCATCACCCGCCTCAGATACTCACTCAGCGCCGGCGATTCCTTCCGGAGGCCGTTCTCCACATCGACAGTCCCACCGCCACCACGTGACGACCCGAAGTAGGCGATGTTCGCCAGCCTGGCTGCCCGGTAGCGTTTGTCGGGGCCGATCTCCACCTCGACCGATGAGTCATCGGACTCGATGTCGAAGTTGATGGTCTTGCCGATCTGATGGAAGTGCTTCGACCGTGAGAAATCGTCCCGCATCGTGTTCTTGATGTTCACCGCGGCGCGCTTCATCACCCGGTCGATGCCGGTTTTCATCCGCTCATTAACCCGACCGCAGTCAGCGGCAAACTTCCTGAGGTCGTCCATCACGCCGCCTTGAACTCGACAGCCACCCGGCATGCGGTGGCGAACGTTTTCACCGGTGCCGATTCCGTGACCCGGTACTGCAGGCCGACGAGTTCCGGGTCGTGGGACTGTACGAAAGTCACCAGATGCCCGACCTGAGGTCGGTAGCCCCCGACCGGGAGGTGCAGCATCATCATCTGTGTGACAGCCGTATGCGAGATGACCTCGTTGGTGCGCCCGGTGGAGGCGTAGGCGTTGAGTTTCGCTTTCCCCTCATACACCAGCACCTGCAGCCCCTCCCCGGTCAGAGGATCGACCTGGCCAGAGAGCTCGACAATCTTCACGGTGTCGGTCATGAGACGTTCGGCGGCAGCCCGGCCAGCGCGCACAGCATGGAACGCAGTCATCGCGGATCCCGGAACATCAACGACGTGAACGCTTTCCCCCGCCGTGATGTCGGCATGAGGTCACGCCACTCTTCATCGGTGATGAACACTTCACCGCGAGCCCAATTCGAGTTCAGGCCATATGAGTAGTCGTCAATACGTTCATTCTGCTTACCGGTCGGGTTCTGCCACTTCCGCTCCACAGCGTTGACCACAACCCTCGTGAGGGTGCGGTCGGACAGTTTACCGGCCTGCAGCATCGCGTCGATGTCCTTGCGTTCACGGATGAACCGTGAACGGATGATGTCCTCGGCATCACCGATCCATGCCAGGACGCGCTTTTCGTCTGCCTCCGAGAGATCGATGCCGAGGCGTTCCTCCACGTCGTGAAGTTCCGCCCATGCCATTACTGCACCAGCGCCTTGATTTCGGTGCGAGTCATCTCGTCATCGACGTGGATGCCGCGGCTCGCCGCGTACGCCGCCCATTCGTCGCGGGACGCATTGCCCCGAGGGACAGTCTCGTTCGCCTCGACCACAGTGGAGTCTGCGACTTCCTGAACGAGAACGATGTCGGCGGTGCCATCCGGGCGGTGCTTCAGTACGTAACCCATGCGGGCCTCCTCCATGTTGGAGGGTGGGGAGACATCGGCCTCCCCACCCGGTGGGTCACAGAACCTCGATCGCCATGGACAGGTTCGCGTTCGCCAGCACCGGCATACCGATAGCTGCCGAACGGATCCATGCCGTCAGCGGATCGTCCTCTCGGTAAGCGCCCACCACGAGGCCAGGCTGATCCGCCTGCGGGAGGTTGTATCGGGCATCCTGAGCCTCAAGGGTCGTACCCAGGAACGTGGCACCGAGCGCTGAACCTTCCTCCGCGTTCGGGTCAGTTGCGGCCGGGAGGAAGAACAGGTTGTTCTCCGGCAGGACCCGCACTTTCCTGCCGCCCTGCTGGACCTTCCGGTTGTAGGTCGTGACAGCGGGCAGTCCGTGCGTGCCCAGGATGGCGTTGACGGCCTCGATGGACAGGATCGACGGGACAGTCCCACCGACGCTGGCCAGACCCTTCAGCGCATCCGATCGGATGAGCGCAGACACGACCTTGGTCGAGGTCAGGATCGTTCCCGGCATTTCACCGTTCTCATCCGAGTACAGCTCGGCCGCAGCGATGAGGTCAGTCAGCGGATCGCCGCCGGCACCCCACTTCTTGTCCACGGCAAACGTGAACTCCGGCTTGCGTCCGAAGTCAGCGTTGGCGATGAACTCGTTCTCGGCGATCGTGGCCTTGCCGGTCGCGAGCGACTGGCCGCGCTGCAGCTCAAGCCGGTCAACGACGGCTCTGGCGGCAGTCCGTGTCAGCCGGTCAGCTGATGCCTGTACCGCCTCAGTGGAATCGCGCCCGCGTGAACGCAGCTGGTCGTACTCCGACCAGCGGTACTTCCGACCCAGGGGCGGGAGTTCCAGCTTCACGCGCTGACCGCCCGGGGTGTCACCGATGGGGGTCTCAGCGTCGTAGGAGCGGTACTCCGCGACCTCGGTCAGGCCGGTGTCGCCGACGGTGAACGCCACGTCAATGTCGTCCACGGTACGGTTCGGAAGCCAGCGGGCGAGGGTGCCCTGCGCGGCTTCGTAGTCCTCAGCAGTCTGGCGGGCGAATCCCGTCTGATCTGCGGGATCAATCACATCTGTCCACAACATGGTTGTTTCCTTCCTCAGACGTAGATGAACGCGCCAGCGTCAGACGGGGCGGTGAACTCGACAGGCAGCTTCTTGACGATGATCCGGCCGTGGTCGAGCAGCGGGGCGACAATGTCGCCGCCGTCAGTCTTGACGGTCTGATTCGTCAGGAGGAAGCCGACGAGGGTCTCACCCTCACCCAGCGGCTTGTACTTGTTGCCGGACTTCGCCAGCGGCAGACCGGAAGGCAGGTAGCCTTCCGGGTAGTGGGTTTCCTTCGTCAGCGACGAGCGGTCAATGGTGATGGTGCGCGCATTCGTAACTGCGTGCCGCGAACCAAGCCACGACGCCTTGTCGTCACCGACCTTCTCAGTGATGACAGTCAAATCCATGATTCAACCTTTCTTGTGATGGGTGCCGTGGCGGTTTCACGGCCTTACTTGGTTTTGGCCCGCTCCCGACCGGTGGACACAGAGGTCACAGATTCGTTAGGGTCACCCGTCCCAGATGCGGGGACAGGGGAAGGTGTGGTGTTGCCGCGGAACTGGAGGAGCTCGTCAGCGAACGCTTCGAGTTCTTCCTTCGTCGTGCCCTGCAGCATGTTGGCGGGCACGCCTTTCTCAAACGCGACAGTGCTGCGCAGAGCTGTGTGCTCTGCCTGCTGCTTCGCGGCTTCCAGGTCGGCTGTCTGCTTTTCGAGAGTGGCGATCCAGTCTTCGGCCTTCTGCAGTTCCGACTTCTCGCCGTCTTCGATCTCTTTGAGTCTGGCGGCGGCTTGTTTCAGGTCTTCGTAGTCGTCAGGGACGACTGGTTCACGGTTCTTCCGGTCACGCGCGAGGCGGTCCCCGATGATCTTGTCGAGTGCTTCCTGGCTGGTGATCGGCTGGAAACCGTTCTTACCCTGATCGGTGGATTCGTTGGTGGATTCGTTGACCCTGGTGTCACCCATGGTTTTCTCCGTTTCTGCCCGTCGGCACCGCCCATTGATCCGCTGGACGTTAGCGGCCCGAACCTGGTGGTTCGGAAGTTCAGTTGGCACCGAGGATGCGGCGCATGTTGGCGATGGTGCGCTTGTTGAGGTCCACTTCCTCGCCCGTGGTCCTGTCGAACCATGCAGATCGGCGCTGGCCCTTCCTGCGGTTTCGGCGCTGTCGCAGCTCGACTTGGTCGCGTGTGGTGTCTCGCGCCTGCTGGTAGGCGGTGTAGAACCGGTCCGCACTCGGGTTGAAATCCCGGACCTGTGCCATCGGGTCAGTGCTGTCAAAGCGCGTCATGACGAGGGCGACACTGCATTTGCACCAGTCGTGATACTTGCTGCCCTCTGGGCGTCTACCCCTCCGGTCGCCCTGAGTGAAAAGCGCAGTCTCCTGCGAGTGGTAGACGTTTGTGGATAGGAGAGCACAGAACGTGCAGCAGCCTGGCTGTGGGACTCGCGCCCACCCAAAGGTGGCGGGATCCTGAGCCTCATTCGCGGCGATGGTGTCGCGGGCGGCGTTGCGCAGATCGCGATCCAGTCCCCCGATGAGTCGTTCAACCGGGTCGCCGTCGGCTTCGGTCAGCAGCGCCCAGCCGACGAGCGCGCCAGCATGCGCCGGCGACATACGGTAGTCCTCAACCGACGGGGTGTGGCCGGTTCCGAAACTGCGGTACTGCTCAGCGCCTAGCTCAGTGGCGGCGTTGCCGTAAGGGCGCATGAACGTCGGCAGAGTGGCCGTGAGCCGGTTCTGCCACTCCCTCGTGTCCGATGTGTAGGTCGCGTCAGCGAGGGCGAGGGTGTCGGAGATGAGGATCGTGGCCAGGTCGTCAATCGGTGTTGCCACGGCGGCCTGCCAACTCGCCTACCCGCTCATAAGTCTGGCGCTTCGCTGCGCCCTCACGGACAGCCTCGGTGAGCTTGCGGACGTCATCTTCCCGCTGGTTCTTCTCCAACTGGTCGATCATCGACTGCGAGTAGCCCATCCGCTCCCACGTCACCCTTCCCGTCGGCGGGAGGATCCCGGCACCAACCTCAGTTGCGACAGCTTGCGAGAGGGTCTGCTGGGTTGGGGTCGAAGGTGACCGGAAGTGCGTCGTGAGAGTTTTCAGATCCGCGGCCATCGTGTCCGTCCACTCACCATGGAGCAGAGCGACACGGTCTTTCGCCAGCTGCGTGCGAGCCATGTCAATGCCGGGAAACTCCGCTTCCGCCGACGACACGAGGTCCTCTTCGGACGCCCACTTCGCTTCCGCTGACTCGGGATTATCTTGGATGATGCCCAGGTAGCCCGGAGGGATCGACGTTTCCCCCGAGAACATCATTGCGATGGTGCGCATATGCGCCGAATGCGGTTCCATCGACATTTGACGGAACTCTCCCACATCGACGCGCTTAGCGTCAGGGTTCTCATCAGGGTCGGGGTCGGGCGCGACGAGCAGCGCACCGATCATCGCCTCCCACGCTGGGATAGGGTTGCCGTCCTCGTCGGTGAACATGTCGTCCGTTGCACCGAGCATGTACCGTTGCGGGGCGGAGTAGAACTCGGCGGAAACTTCCTGACGTAGCAGGGTGCGGACAGCCATGTCGGTGAAACCCATCACCGGGCGGGTGATCCTGGACTGCCCAAACGGACGTTTCAACGTCGCCCCATGGATGTAAGGGACGCAGAAAACTCTCCCAGGAACAGTCGGATAATCATCGACGGCGACCCACTTCCCCAGCTGAGACGCACACAAGGTCACCATGCCGGGAGTGTGGAGCAGCCAGCGGGTGTTCGACACCATCTCCAACGCTGCGACTGTCTGCCCTGTGCGCGGATCTAGCTTCGCCGTCGCCTGTTCCGCGTCTTTCACGACAGTGACGACATCCGGTTCACCAGCCACGCCACGGGACTGAAACACAAACGCGACAGAATGCTGGACAGCAGCATCGATTGCTTGGCGCTCCAACCACTGCATGCGGGCGGCAGCGAACTCTTCCCGGATCTCATCCAGCAGCTCACTCGGGTGGGAGAGCGTGAAACCCTCGGGTTTGATCCGCCGGGACTTCGTCGTGCACGCCTTCGCCGGCCAACCGATCACAGTCTCGAAATCCCGTAACTGCGGTGGCACCGAAATGCCGAAGCTGTCGAGCCGCTTCTTGCCCTCAAAGTATTTTGTGCGTAACTGGTTTCGGCGTCGCTTCATCACGATGAGGCTGTGCATCTCCGAGATGAGTCCCCATTCCTGGGCGGTGAGTTCGCGCACGGTCACCTCCTGACGACAGTGATGCGTTTGCTAGTGGGATTCCGTTTCCGTCCGACACCCTTCGCCACGGCATCGAGACGGGCCGTCCACGCCATGACAGCGGCATAAGCGGCGTCAATTTTGTCTGGGGACTCAGGGAACGACTTGTACAGCAACACACCGGACGTTTTGTGCCGGCGGCGCGCATTAAGGAGGTGACGAACAAACACGCTCGACCCGTCGATCGAACACTCACGGTTGACCACGGCGTCGTGGAACTTCTTCACGTACTCCGCGATCTGGATGCCCTTACCGCGAGGCCACATCGTCATCGGGGCATCTCGTTTAGATTTCACTCGCAGACGGTGACCGTACTTCGCTTCCCACGCGGCAACATTCGACGCCCACCCGGATGGGTCAGCGTAGAGTCCCACAACCCTGTAGTCACGGAACGTGTTATGCAGGACGAGCTCGACTTCATCGACCGGGACCTGCCAGAACGGTTCATCCTTCGTCGGTGTGAAGTTCTTCGGCTGCTCCCAGATGCCGATCTCGAACAAGTGCCCATCGGAGACCCTGCAACCGATAATCGCTGTCGCGTCGGCATGGCCTTTGACGCGACCGCGGGAACCATCGAAACCGAGGACGATCGGTTCAGTGGCATCGACGGTCTTCATCATATCAACAGCGGCTATCACTTCGGGCTTCGACAGCCACGAGTCCGAGGCGTGCGTGATCTGGTTCAGCCAGTCGGCGCGGGAGACCTGCACGTCTTTCGTCGGATCCCACATCGACTGGATGCGAGATTCCAAATCGGCGTGGCCTGGTGGGCACGGCGGTTCATGGATCAGGCATCCGTCGGGGTGCTTAGCGGCATCCCCGTAGGCGATGCGGAGTCCCAAAGTGAGGGATTCACGGTCGGCAAGATCAGTGTCGGCAGGAGCCTCACGGTGGTCGTAGTAGAGGCCAGTCGCTTTCGCTGTCCCCTCCTGGATCTGAGCCCAATACGACGCGGTCCGCTCCGCGACTGAATCCGTTCCGGGCACGAAAGCATTCGGAGTTTCGATGTACGAGCCGCCCATTTTCGCGGCATTCGAGTCCATCGTTTCATGCAGTTTGTGGCCGCCATTGGACGAGAACCAACTCTCAGTCTGGTCAAGCGCGGAGAACACTGTTCTCGCGCCCTTGACGGACGTACCAGACGATGTGATGAACCGCATCCACCCTCTCGGGAGGTTGACGAACGACGACATCGGCTCCAGCCCAGGATAGTTATCCACGACCGGGCCTTCGAGCATTTCCAGAAGCGCCGACCATGTGTTGCGCGTCTGGTCCTCAGATACGGCGGCGACCTGCACGAGTGGCGTGACGATGGAAGCCCATGGCTTGCCGACAGGCTGCCCGTTCGCGTCCCAGCCGTCGAAGACAACATTCCCGAGCGCTTCAGCGGCCATGATCGCCCCGACGATAGGACTTTTCCCCCACCCGCGAGGGCGGGAGAGGACACCACGGCGGATTTTGCGCCGCCCGGTCGCCGGGTCGATCTCGTAGAACCGGAGGATGAAGTCTTCCTGCTCCGCATACGGGATCAGCGGCTCATATTCGAGCCGGTCAGGTGCGGCGAGATTCTCGGTGATCCAGTCAATGACTGACCAGCCGAGTGTGGGGAAGTCACCCTCATGCTGAGGTTTCCACGGCATCCGCAGTCACCCCTTCGGTTTATCCAGTTTTCGGCGTCTTTAGTACACGCAGGTTCCCGCGACGCTCACGTGCCGACTCGACCCTCGGCCTCTTCGCATCAGCCTCGTCAGCCTCAGCGAACTGCATACGCAGACGGGCGCGGTCCTCGGGGGTCGCGCCGAACTTCGCGACCCGGATCCGCAACTCGGATAGCACGGTCGTATCGCCGTTACCCCACAGGTTCGCGTGGAGGATCGCCGTGTCAAGGAGGAACGACCAGTCCGTTGAACCAAAGTGCTCAGCTTGGGGGGAGTCACGCCACATCTCCCACCATTCGACGGTCTCTTCCGGCCACGGCAGAGAGTCCGGGAGGTCCGGCTGCTCTGCCTCCTCGAACCGGAGGACCGTCGGTGGAGTAGGGTCAGCGTTCTTCCGCACTCGCCGATGCGCCGGCTTCGGCGCTGGCCCCATTCCAGCCATGATCCCTCCTAGCTACCAGAGGTGCGGCCACCAGATGCAGAAGCGCGAGATCGATTGCCCACAAGGTTCGCGAACGCTTCAGCGCTGGCAATACCGGAGTCGATGTACTGACGCAGTGAACGTTTCACGATCCACTCACTCGCGATCCGGACGCAGACACACGGGATCGCTGTCCTGGTGCCTGTAAGACGTTGTATCTGGCGTTGGTTGCACGGCGCGTTGCTGCACGGTTCATGATGATTCCTTTCGGGGACGACGAAGGCCACACCGGAATGGTGTGACCTTCAGATGGTTTCTCTTATTGCGGTAGCTGGCCATCCAGCTCTATCCCTGACACCCGCCTACCCTCACCGGGCAGGAGAGTCAACTCATAATCTGTGACAAACACGTCAGCATCGTCAGCGGTGGAGAAACACAGGCAGAACCACCACTCGGAGTCTGTCGCGGCCTTAAACCGGCGCTTCTCTGCCTTAGCGCGTTCAGTCCAGCCGGTGCCGCCATCATCGAAATCTTCACCGGACTTCTGCGTCTGCCCGATGGAGAAGCTGCCCTTGCGAGGGCGAGTCTGGAACTTCTTCACAGCACGGGCACCATCAAGGTATTTGTCCTCCGGCTGATGATGTCTGCGCTTCAAGAAATCCACGCACTCTGTGCGGGTCGGGAAGACGACACACACCCAATGCGGGGAATCGGATGCCGGCCGGTCAGAGAGATCTTGGCCCTGCAGGGCGGCGAGCAGAGCGCGTAGCTCAGCTATCGAGTCCTGCTGCAGGTCATCGGTGTACTCGACCTCAGCCAGAGGATCAGCGACAGTGAACCCGCGGGACATCGAAAACCCCTGCTCGCTGCTGAATTGCGGTTTCATCTCAAAGGCCATGGCGCACCATCCCCAGATCAGCAAGCGGGAACCAGTCGAGGACTCTCTGGTAGTCCTCCGGGGCGTTTGCCTTCAGAGGCTCCAAGAACCTCGGGTCGATGCCATCGAACGACCGGCCGAACCACCCGTAGTCAACCGGGGTCGGCACGCCCTTGTCAGCCATGCACTCCCGGATCTCCGCGATCGACCAATCCCACACCGGGGAGACCTTCCGGTTCTTCGGCTTCATCACGCCAAACCTCTTGAACGCCATCCGCCGCTGCTGGGAGTCATTCGCTCGTACCCCATCAGCGACCCAGGTGTCAGCATCGAGCCCAGTGTCTTCGCGGATAAGATCCCATGTGAGCTCGTAGCTCGGTTCCACGAGGTTCGCCGCTTCGATCACGGCGAGACGCTCGGGTGGTTGGAACACGGAGTTCCGCAGCCACCGGAAAAGCGACGGGTGCGGGTATTGACGTATCTGCTGCCCGAAGTGGTCTTCGAGCTCAGCGACAGTGCGCTGCACGAAGCCGAGATCCGGGATCAGAAAGAGGTAGGCGAGGCGAGTCTCCACGCCGGCATCGCGCAGCGCATGATTCGCGCATATCGCATCCTTGCCGAGTGAGAACGCCACGAGAACGGGTCGGCCTTCGGCTTTGAGTGCTTTTCTGACCTCCGCGCTTGGCGGCTGGCCTTCAATTGCTGTAGGCATGTCTATATTCTAGACACGCAGGGGGATAATGTAAAGTCTCATAGACATGAGCACTCTTGACGACCTCCGCCAATGGCGACACCTCCACACCCAACGTGATCACCTCATCCTCCAAGCCCGCCGCGAAGGCCACACCTGGGACGAGATCACCGACGCCACCGGACTCAGCCGTGCCGCCGCCCACAACGCCGCCCAGCGCGCCAACGACGGGAAGCCAATCCCCGGCAACCCCCGCTTCAACGCCCCGTATCGCGAATAACCCCAGACCCGCAGACACCCTGAGCGACTATGCCCAGCGGTCTTTCCCGGTTCGGGGGGGAGGGGGTGCCGGGTATTTATATATCCGGTGGAATATATGTGCGAAGGTATATATAGCTTCAATATTTATATAAACCCGGGTGGTGTTCAGTTGGTTTCCGGTTGGTGGCCCTGCGGGTCTCGCGGCTGGTCTTGATCTTGTGGTGGGGGCGGCAGAGCCATTGGAGGTTGGCGAGTGAGTGGTCATCGCCGGCGATGATGTGGTCGCAGTCGGTGCCTGGGTTGGTGCAGCGGTCGCCTTGTTCGGTCCATTCGCATTGGCCTTGGGCGCGGGTTTTGACTTGGCGGCAGAGGGTCTGCCAGTTGGGTGGGAGGCGGTGGCGGCGGGTGCTGGTGGACCAGGGCATTGTCGGTGTCCTCCGGGTAGGGTCTGATGCAAGGAGGTTGATATGAGACCGAAGTGTGACCGGTGCGGTCGGCTGATGCAAAAGGTTCGGGATGGGGAGAGAGTTCTTGGTGTTGATTCCCGAACGCATGAGGCGCTGAACTATCTGTGGAAGTGCTTCCGCTGCGGAATTGAGAAGATCCCGGATCAGTCGATGAGTTGATCTTGGGCTGCGGTGAGCATGCCGGCTTGGGTGACGAAGCCCGTGTGTTCGGTCATGCCGATGGCGAGTGTCTGGCCGGGTTGTTCCAGCTCTTGGGTGACGGCGATGATCATGATGTCGGTGATGATGTCGCCGGGGTTGAGGTCAAGGGTTATGGTGTGGTCTCCGATGTGGATGTCCATGACCTTCCCCTCCTCTGTGGTTCCGCGGGTGGGGTTCGAACTCACACTGTGCGGGGTTTGAGCCCGCTGCCTCTGCCGGTTGGGCTACCGCGGATCGGTGCCTGGGAGTGCCCTGTGTCAGGGGAGTCGGCCTGCGGGCACTCCCAGGTGGCATGAGAAAAGCCCCGCATCGGCAGGGCTGACGTTGCGAGAATTACATGGGTGTAATACATCGCCTAGACGGTAGTCTACTCCTGTGATGCGACATCGGCAATCGCCGGGTTGCGGTGTGCCGCTTCTGCCTCGGCTGCCTCTAGGTCGGGGAGGTTCAGCATGAGTGGCATGCGCCGGGACAGCCGCGCCTCGCGGATGGGGTAGACCTGTTTCCATCGCTCGATAGTGCGGCGGGTGACGTCGAAAATATTGCACGCTTCCTGTGTAGTGACCCATTCCCGGTTCATGCTGTCCTCTTCTTCTTCGCTTTGAGTTCTCGTTCGCGGGAGGCGCGGCGTTCCATGATTTCGATCTCGGAGTGCCACTTGCCGCAGGTCTTGCAGATGAATGTTTCGTCCGTGCCGAAACTGCGGGGTGGATGTTTGAAGACGGTGAGGCGGCGGCAGTTCCCGCATCTGGCCTGCAACCTCTCGGGTAGTGCTTCGGGTGGGTATTTGGCGGTGAGTGTCCGGTAGGAGCGGACGATGTCGGCTTCGATCTCCCGGATCATGAAGTCGTCTTTGACCATGTGGAGTTGGTGGGCGATGAACCGGCAGAGTGTGCGGGTCTTGACGAACGCAGTCTCCGGGGGTGTGTCGGCGGGGAAGCCTTGCGGCCTGTCGTTGACGCGCCTGATGCCGGTGTCTGGAGGTCTGGTGTCGAGTGCTTCTGCGATGGCTTCGCAGTGTTCGGTGAGGGCGGCGTAGGTGTTGTCGGCGTCGTGTGTGGGGCCGATGGCGATGGGTGGTGTTGAGCCACGGAATCTTGTTGGGCGGTCTGATGGCGTTTTGCCGGGTTCGATGTAGGAGCGGAGTTCGCCGACAATGTCGGGGAGGTGTTTGAGCGCTGCTCTGTACGTGTCGTTCATGGTGTCCTTTCCTGCCCCGGCCTGTGGTGGGCCGGGGCATGAAAAAGGCCCCTTATGCGGGGCCTAGTGTGGTCTTCCGGCTGTGGTGGACGATGATGTGGTGGCCGGCGAGTTCGAGTCTGACCGCCCGGTCGGGGCTGTGGTGGATGCCGGTGAGTGTGCCGGTGCGTGGTTTGCCAGGTAGGTGGATGGTGATGTGCTGTCCGACGTCTTCTCGGTCGAGGAAACCAGCGGTGGTGGTGGTCATTGGTAGTGCCACTCTTCGCGCCCGGGCTGCAGGGTTCTCATGTTGAGTCTCCTAGCAGGGTGGTGAGAACGGTGCGGGCGTCATTCCTCGCGTCATCACGCTCACCCGCCCCGGCGTACCGCCGCGCCTCGTCGGGGGTGCATCCGCGATATTTGCGCAGCAGGATCGCCATCGCTGCACGCTCGATCACGTCGTCGGTGAGGAGCTGCTCTCGCTGCCAGGCGGCCATCATGCGGCCTGTGGCACACATGGTGGCGGGCCATTCGAGGTCACGCATGAACGCTGTCGCTCGCTCATCCCAAGTCGTCATGATCGTCTCCTTCCAGCCCGAGGGCATCGATGATCGCGCGTCGCGCATGATGCAGGAGCTCGCAGTCTGGACAGTCCTCATCGGGCTCATGCGGGTCTGGTGGTGCCCACCTGTCGAGTACGCCAAGGACATCACGGAGTGCGGCGACGGCCTGCGGGAGCCGTGTGCGTGACTCGGCGATGAACTCGGCGTCGGGCTTGTCGACAAACGCGATGCCATTGATCAGTTCCCTGGTTCGCGCCAGGACGGAGTAAACCACTCGGCGCGAGTCGTCCGGGTCCGGGAGCCCACAATCAGTCGCAGCCTCCCACGGCCCTGGGTGCGCCCTGTCTGCGAGCTGCTGGGACTCGTCCAGCCACCTCGTGATCCGGTCAGTCATTGTGCCTCACCTCCCACGGACTCACGGCCCGCCGAACGATGCGCGGGTTCCGGTAGAGATGCGGGGGGCCACCGCAGAAGTTGCGCCAGCGCTGGCGTGCATCCTCGAACGACTCCATCCCTCCGTAGACGAGTGGAGTCCAGGCGTCCTTGCCACGCCTGCCGTCGTTCCGCTCGACATAGACTCCCCACTCCCAGGGCGACTCGTCCCATTCCTCCAGGCCGAGCCTGATCTGCACTGCTTCTGACTCACTCATTGCATTCCTCCCATTCGCTTGCGGGGGCGATCCGCGAGACGATCAGCGCGTCAGCGATAGGCGTGTCCCGGCGTGCGGTATCTGCCTGCTCCGCCGACCCGAAGCGCGCGCTGGAGATGATCGTGTACCGCTGCCGCCCGTCCATGTTTGGCATTGAGGCAGGGCGTGCCAGCGCGTACTCGCGCGTGCCCATCATTCGTTGATAGTCCTCGATCACGCGGATCGCTTCGCACAGCGTGTCAGCCTGGTAATGCTGTTCTTTGCTGCGCAGCTTGTCCCGAAAGCCACCCAGCTTTTCCACTAGGTCTGTCATGACATGTCCTCTCGCCATGTGCTGACGCGAACACGGAACCCTCCGGGGCAACCCTGCCAGCGTGCCAGCACGGCCACGCTCCCGTCATCGAGGGCTTCGACTTCGTGGACGTCGAGACCGTCCTCCTCACCAAGGAGCAGGAGCGCGACCCTGCTGGCCACCTCGTCGCGGGTTGGCGGCTCCCACTTGCAGGGTTCGACGTCGTTTGGTGAGCCGATGCCGAACGGGCCGTGTCGATTCCATCCCTCCATGTTCCACTCGTCTTCGGCTGGGTCAGGGTTGATTTCCGTGACGGTGAACACTTCGCCAGTCGGTTTGAAGCGGGCCTTGCCACCTACCTTGAACTCAGTCATCGTTCTCCCCTCTCTTGCAGGTACTGGGTGCCCGGTACCTGTGCGTCGGGCACAGATGTTGATACCCGTAAGGGCCGCCCGGTTCGACGGAAATCCACCATCCGGCAACCTCAGCTTGCCTCTCCGTGGCGGCGGTCGTCTCGGCGTGGAACACTGACCCGGCCCAGAATGTCTGATGACACGCCCGCACGTCGCATATCAGCCGGTCGGAACTACCTCGCATCACACTCATCGGTCACCCCTCCTGTCCCGTCGAGGTTCCAGCTGGTGCCGCACCCCTGACAGACCAGCCCTTCGTCCTCCTGCTCGATGTCACCGATACCGTCATCGCAGACCGAGCAGCAGGCCGTCGGCTCCCAGTCCACCGCAATGTCCAGTGCCCTGTCCGGGCGGTGCTGGGCGATGTGGTCTGGCATCCACGACTCACACGAGTGCGCCCTATCAGGCCGGGCTGCCGCAGACTCGGTGTGACCGCACGCGGAGCATTCGACCTTGATCACGCTCATCCCGTTCTCGGGGTGATCGGTGATGGTGACGATCTCGCGGGCCTCACTCATCGTCTTGCTCCTCTGCTCGCCCCATTGGTCTGCCATGCTCATCCCAGATGTGAGCACAGTCCGGGCACCGGTAGACGAGCCGGTCACCGACGACCTGATCGCCCTCATAGTGGGCTGGGTCTAGAGTCAGGCTGGCGGTGCCGTCACAGTCGCTAATGGTGCACGGATATGAGCGCTCACTCATTGTCGGTCACCACTTTCACGCCGTGCTTGTGCAGGAACTCAGCCAGCTCTTTTGGCTGGAAGTGGTCATGCCAGCCATGCAGGACAGCGGTAAGGTCGGCCACCGGGTCAGGCTCCGGTGCGCGGTAGATGATCCGCTCACCCCGATTAAGAAGGGTCTCACCATTGACCACAGCAGTGGCGAGACCCCCATTGGACATTTCCCATGCGATGGTGTCGCCCTTGCGGGTCTTGCCCGTTTCGCCGTGCTCCCAGGCCCGCTTCAGCGCCTCCGGGCTGTACGGCTCGGCATAGACAGGGATGCAGCTCTCCGTAGCCATGTCCTCGCTGGTGCGCCAGGCTCCATGCCCGTTCTTCCAGGGGAAGTCATCATCGGCGTAGAAGCGCACCCAGCGCCGGGCGAGCGGGTGAGCCTCACTCGGGTCGATTGCGAACTCCGCCTCCGCGAAATCCTCGGCGGTGTACGTGTACTCACTCATTGGCTTGTCCTTTCAGGTGCTCTGCGACCTCGACCAGCAGCTCGGAGAGGGTCGGGGCGGGGCGTTCGATCAGCTCGACTGTCCAGCCAGCGTTCTCGAACGTCCCCAGCGTGTGCAGGTTGACTTCTGGACTCTCGCTGATGCCCTCCGTGACCGTCCGCACTTCGACCCGATATCCGGGCTTGTCTGGCTCACCCTTCATGATCCGCACGATGTCACCGATCTTGAACTCGGTCATGGTGTTTCCTTCCCTGCCCGCAGCTGACGGCGGAGTGCCTCACGGTGTCGTCGCCGGTCGTGTCGCCGGTCGAGTATCCACGCCCACGCACGGGCGGGGGCGGCGATGATCTGGTCAAGAATCCACATTGTTGGTTCCTCCTTGCGTTGAGTGTTTCGTGGGTGTCGGGACAAGTCCCAAACATTTGTTCTGTGAGGTCGTTGGTGCGGTGTGCGGGTGCGTGAGGTTCGGTTCGCAGGATCGTTTCTGGCGGCCTAGTTTTTCTTCTGCGGGTAGGAACGTGGTTTTTGTGTTCTGGGAGCTTCTGGGCGGGTTTTGCGCGTGCGGGTGGGTGTTATGCCGCGCCGAGCTGTCCTTGGCTGATCCAGTCAGCGAGTGGCTGCCCTGACGTGTGATAGCGGCGGTAGTCGTCTGCCGTGACGTGTCCGTCTGCGATGAGCTGTATGAGCCGGCGTCGAGTCTCGACGTAGGTGGTGGGGTCGTCAGCGTCGGCGCGGTTGGGTTCGACGGTCTCCCGTACAGCTAGGAGGCGGTCCTTCCGGAGCTGTTTGACGTGGCGGATGATGTGGGCTGGCATGAGCCATTCGGTGGAGGTCTGGAAGTGGTGGACGACGGCGGCGCGGCAGTCTGCGTATGGGTATTGGCCGAGGATGTCGAGCCATGCGGCTGGCATCTGTTGGGTGAGTTTCCGGCCGTCGGTGGAGGCGATGAGGTTGAGGAGGTCGGCGACTTGTGCACGGTTCATGATGTGAGCTCCTGGTATGGGGGCGGGTCGTCGTTGACGAATTGGTGGAGGATGGCGAGGTTGTTGTCTTCTTTCTGGCTGCGGTGGCTGGTGCGGGATTTCGCGACAAGCTGTGCGAACTTCTCGCGGAGCTTGGCCGCGGAGAGGATGTTGGCTTGCCAGAAGTTGTCTTGTTGGCACCATCGGATGATCCAGGCGATTTGGTCGTGGGTGTAGCCGTCTCGGTCGAGGAGTAGTCGCATGGCGTCGTGGTTGGTTTTGTTGCGTTTGGGTGGTCTGTTGCCGTTGGCTGCGATCTCGTGGTCGAGGAGGTCGAGGAGGTCTTCGATGTCGGGACGGGGCTGCTGGTCCGGGTCGCTTGCGACCTCGGACGAGAAGATCTGTTCCCCTGTTCCTCTGTTCCTCTGTTCCCCTGTTCCAGCGCCCGATTCCCGTCGAGGGTTCGGCGGGTTCTCGGCGGGTTCCTCCGAGTGTCCGCCGAGTGGCGGTCTGACCTGGGGTTTTACTGTCGGGTCGTATGGTTCACCATCTTCTGGAGCGGGCCAGCGTGAACTAGACCGTTTGTCGATCTTCTGGTGTTTTTCCCATGACGGGATGGAGTAGTACGACCTCCCATCGACTCTGTAGAAATTCACGCCGAACACTCGGCGGACTTCGCCGAGTCCTCGGCGGAACTCTCCGAGGGTCATGTCTTCATCTCTGGGGAATGCGAATCCCATGAGTTCACGAGCCTCGGCTTTCCCGCGCCCGGTGTCGTCGGCCCAGTTCCACATGGCGATGTAGAGCAGCCGCCACATGGGGTCGATGGTTTCGATGCCGGGCGAGTCCCAGAACTCGGGTTTCACCGTGCGGATCCGCGCCATGTCATATCGGTCCTTTCAGAAAAGTGGTCGGTCGGGATTTGAGACCGACCAGGTTGGTCGTGGCGGCCATTCGATGGTGCGGTACCAGCGGGTCGCGTAGTTCATGCGCCGTATCACGACGCCCCGGGTTGCGGTGAGGATGTCTTCTATCTCTGTGGCCGGGTATCCACTGCTGGCTGACAGAGTTTCGGTGGTGGTGGCATCCTGGCGCTGCTCGGGCAGTAACGGCATGACAGCTTCACGCAGACGCGCCGCCCGGATGATGTCGCCGTAGTAGTGCTTCTCCCAGTCGGCGCGACCTTTCCCGGCGTTGCGAACTCCGCCGAGGGAGTGGACGCGCAGCCAACGCCGGTCGAGTGCCCCTCCGTAGCTCATCCCGTAGGCGGGGTGGACTGGCAGGTCTCGGGCGTGCAGGTACGCGAACACGTCGGTCGCTTCCCACCTGCCGATAGGCCGGCAGGTGTCTCGTGTGGCGTCTCCGAACCGGCGCAGCACCATGTTGCGGATGCGGGACTCTTCAGCCCGGATCCCGGTGATGCGGCGCGGCCCGTACCGTCGCTCGGTGAGTTTCCAGCCGATATCGACGTCAGCTTTCGTCCGTTCGACGATCTCATGTTCTTGCGCCCATGACCGGTTCGGGAACGGCGGCAGGGTCAGTTCGTCGTAGCGGAGACGCGGATGCTTGGCGAGCACGGCGTCACGGACGTCGTCAGTGCCGTCCATTTCCTGCCCGTCGACGCGGACGGACACGACTGGGATGTCAGCTCCGGTCTGTGCGACGAGATCGACCAGGACGGTGGAGTCCTTCCCCCAGGAAGTCGACACGTAGCAGGGGCCGTCTTGCAGGAACCCGGCGATCACCTGCATGGCGTGTTCGATGAGCGGTTCGAGGTGCCCGGTCGCGGCGATCGCTTCGTCGTAGGCTTCGAGACGTTCCCACGCGGCGAGGTCTCGTGGCGTGTGCCGGTGGCTGTGGATCAGCATGGTTTCACCCACACGACCTCGGTGCGGGGGCTCGACGTGACGCCGAGACCGCGGGCGGACGCCTTGAACTCATGCCGCTGCCAACCTGCCAGCCGGTCATCATACAGGGGTGACGGATACCCAGAGATGACGACTTTCGCGGTGCATGAGGTGACCCGGTCGAGCAGATCTAGATGGTCCTGCTCAGTCATGTCCGTCGGATACTGTGCCCCGGATCGGGTTTCGGGCAGGTATGGCGGGTCGAGGTAGAGGCACACATCCTTGGCGCGGGCATACCGGTCCAGCATCTCGACGGCAGGCCGGTTCTCGATGGTGACGTCGGCGAGCCGGTCAGCAACAGGCTGGATGCGGTCACGGAACCGGCCGAGCTGTGCCGGCAGGCTGACACTCTTCGGCGTGTAGGTGACGTAGGTGCCCCACATGCCGCCGTGCCGGGTGGTGCGGGAGATGCCCTGCCACAGGACGGTGATGGTGCGGCGGGCCTGCTCGACCCGATCGTCCGTGGAGGGGTAGTCGCGCAGGCACCGATAGTATTCCTCGGGGCCGTGCGGGGTCATCGCGAGCGCGTCGGCGAGTTCACGCGGCTGGTCACGGATCACCCACCACAGGTTGTGGATGTTGCTGTCCATGTCGTTGACCGTCTCGGCGAGGGACCTCGGCTTGGCGAGCAGCACGGCAAGCGACCCAGCGTATGGCTCCACATAGTGGGTATGGTCTGGGAGCAGAGCGATGATCTTCGGCGCGAGCCGTGACTTCGACCCGAGGTAGGGGAACGGTGGTTTCATGCCGCGGCCCTCCCGACTGGATGCCAGTATGGTGGGCGGGTGCGCTGCCCCGGCTTGAACCCGCGGTCCTGCCATGCGGCCGGGTCGGTGGACGGTGACACCTGCCAGTCGGTGACGTGCCCGAACCCGATAGAGACGTGCTTCCCGATGCCGTGCACGCGGGTGAGCAGGCACACCAGCTGGTCGACGTCCGTGGCGATCGCATGCCATCGCATCTCGTGTATCCAGGCTGCTTCACGACGGATGTCACGGGCTTTGTGCGGGCCGAGCCCGAGGTGATGGTTCTTGAAGTCGCCGTAACGGGCCATCGCTTCGACGGCGGGTTTCCGACGGATCTCCACGGTCGTGTAGCCGGCGATCCGGTAGTGCGCCTGCGACACCTTCCACCCCCACCCTGTCGTGTCCTCCCACCGTTCGAGGGGCAGCGGGATCTCTGGGTCGGTGTCGAGGCGCAGGAGCGGCAGATCACCAGTCAGGGCGCGGGCGTACGCGAGGATGCTGTCGAGCATGATGGGCCACCGGCCCGCCTCGATCACTGGGCTGTCGAGGCGGGCGGTCACCGTGACTGGGTGTGTCATGACCCGAGCTCCATCATCAGCGCGACGATGTCGTCCCGGTGTTCACGCAAATGGGTCTCCCATTCGAGGACGGCGGCGTCGTTGACGGGCCAGCCGTTGACGATCCCGGTCCCGAAGCCGACAGCGTTCTTCGCCGCCAGCCCGACTTCGCCGTTCGGGGCGGCGAGGGTGAGCGCCGCCTGCAGGACGGTGGCCTGTGCGTCGCTGGCACCGTGCCGCAACCGGATCTGACCCCACATCAGGGACCCCGGTTTCAGGACCTGCATGTCGTAGATCATCTGCGTCGTTCCCGTCGCGGCGGCGACGGTGTCGAGGAACTGGTCGACGGCAGTTCCGGCAGTGTCGTGACGGGTGCCGAACTCCTCACCGCGGAACCGTGCGGCCGGCACCTCGGCAAAGCTGTGGTCGCCGGGATACCGCCACGCGTTCTCAGCGCAGACCAGAGCGAGGTGAGACACTTCGAGAGTGCCAGCGGTGATGTCTGCCTTGGCGGCGTAACCGAGGAGGGACAGCATCGGGAACAGGTCGTCAACCCGCCGGTACAGGTCGAGGTCGATGACCGCGTCAGTCGATGAGACCGCGCCACCAGACCAGAGCAGGTCGATGACTGGTTTTGGCAGCGACTGCTCTTCGATGCTGAGGTGTTTCGCGGCATGCCAGGCGAGTGTTGACCGGAGCATGTGGCGGATGCTGTTCCCGGACACGAACGGCACCTGAGCCTGTCTGCCGTCGGGGAGGATCACGTCTTCGGTGCGGAGCAGGCTGGTGTTCCCGGACGTGCCAGCGCCGTGGTGCAGGGGGCTGGCGAGGGTGATTTCGTAGTCGATGCGTGTCATTTCTTGGTCTCCTTGCGGGTCTTGCGGGTGATCTTGGTGAGGGCGATGAGGTAGGGGGCTTCAGCAGCGACGATCTGCTGCCAGTCCCCAAGTCGCGGCCCGATGGTGTCTTCGAGGGCGACGAGCTGTTCGGAGGATTTCGTGAGCAGCGTGTCGATCTGCAGTTTCCGGCAGGCGATGGTGACGGCTTCGCCGTAGGTGGCGGAGGTGGCCGCGGTTTCGAGTGCAGCGGTCGCGCGGGGCCACCAGTTGGTGACGCCGATGACGTCGACGTGGGCGGAGTCGAGGATCGCGGACAGCCATGCGACTGTCGCTGTCCGCAGGTTGGGTGTGCTTGTCATGTGAGGTGCTCCTTTGTGAGGCACCAGGCCGCGAGGTCGAGGACTGGCGCGTTGGTGAGGGTGCTGATCTGCTGGTGCAGGTCAGCCCAGGTCGTGAGGTCGGTGTCGGTTTTGATCGCGGAGAGGGTCGGCCGGCCGGCGGTGATGTCGTCTGGCCGGTGTCCGGCTTTGCGGAGTGTCCGCACGGTGTCGAACACGGTCTGGAAAGCGGCCGGGGTGGAGGTGACGTTGACGGTTTCCATCCGGACTGTCCACTCGCGGTCGCCGTGGTTGACGTGCGCGTATGGGAGGACGTGTTTCTGGCCGCTCGTCGCGACGGACACGATCCACGGCCCGGCAGGCGGGTGGGTGAGCATGTCGATCACGGGCGTCGTGTGTCCTCGGGTGGTCGCGCACAGTCCGGGTGTGTCCCCGAGCCACGGGCGTGCTTTCTCTGCATGCGCGGGGAGGGTACTGTCGGGGGCGCAGACGATCGTCCAGGCGCGTAGCGTCTCTTTCCCTTTCCCGGAGCACGCCCACAGGCAGGCATGGCAGACACGACTGCCATGCCCATGAAAAAGTGACCGGTCGGTGAAGTTCTTCCCGAGTGCCTTATCGACATCAGCGGTCTGTTCGGCGGGCATGTTGCAGACGGCGCACACGCCGAGATGGTCACGCATCAGCTGCGCGGCCTTTGGTATCAGCTCTGGCCTACCTGCGGTCTCCCATACGAGTCGGGTAGGTGCGGTCATGGCTTCTCCCTGTCCGCGACGATGAGCAGACCAAACCCGTATCCGCGTGCACGACCAACACCGGTGGAGAGCATTTCGTCAAGCTCTCCACGATCTACGATCGTGCCGGTGCCGGTGAACAACGCCGCGGTGAGGGTGAGGCGTCGCCCCCACCGGTATCCGCGCTGCGGCTTCATCGACTGTGCTGCGATCTCATCGATCATGAGTGCAGGGGTGAGCTGGCGGCGAGCCCATTCGATGGCCGCGGTCCCTTCGAGGACGGTCTCGCTGCTTTCGCGGCGACGGACAGGATGGCCGATGAAGGAGAAACGCACATGCTTCCCGGTCGCCTGCTCGTCTCGGCTGGTCAACTCCGACATGTACCTGCGCATCATCTTCGGCTCGGTGATAGATCTGGCGATGATGATGTCGTGACGAGGCTGCGCCCACTGGTGTGGTTGTCCGTTGAAAGCCTCGCGCATGAGTCCGTGAGCAGCCTGCACGTTCCGGGACAGGGCTGTCCCGTGTCTGGTGAGGGTGATGGTGTGGAGCATGATGGTGGTCTCCTTAGAACGGGATGGTGTCTGGTCTGTAGTCGGTGAGGGTGATCGTGAACTTCACGCGCTCAGGTTGCAGCGCGTTCCGCTTCGCGAGGCCCCGGTCGGTGCCCTTGTGGTACAGCCACGGCCCCATCACGTGTGTGATGTCGTCATCCGGGAGGACAGCGAGGGGCCGGCGGACAAGCGCATCAACAATCGCTTTGGCGGTCGGTTGGAGGTTCTGCACGTCGTATGTGCGGTTCGTGGCCTTCGTGACCGCACCCCAGATCGTCGCGGCCTCGACCGGTTCCAGGTGCCGTGCCGCTGTCTGGGTGAGCGCGATGATCTGCTTCGTCCGCCTAGCGCGCTCCTGGTGGTGGAGTCGGTGGTTCGCTGAGATGACGGCCGGTAGCGGCACCGACACCGTGAACTGCTGGATCATGTCGTCCCTCCCGGTGCTGGTAGGTCACGCCACCGGATCAGGCGTGCGGTCTCATCGATGCGGATCTCGACACCGGCAGTAGTGCAGCGGTAGAAGATCCCGTCGAACACGCCCTCGGTGTGCCGGTCGATCAATACCCGCTGGTCATCGAGGTCCCGTGGGTCGCCGGCGCCTGGTGCGCCCATGAGTAGCTCGCGCAGGAGCACCCAATCGTGCAGCTGTTCGTCTGCGAGGACGCGGCCCAGCAGCCTGTCGGACACTCCCGCTTGTTTCGCGGCGAGGATCATCGCTAGCGCGTCCGCGGTCTTCGTCCAGGCGACCGTCTTGTGCGCCGGTGATAGGCGGATGAGGAGCAGCTCCAAGCTGATCTTCTGTGATGCGCACTCGCCTGGGATTGGCGACGGCGGGTAGGGCTCCCGGTGCTCCGGTGCGACCTCAGCTTCACTTCGCTCAGACCACCGGTTGCCGCAGTGCGGGCACTGCCAGCCCGGCGTGGTGTCGAGGCCATAGGTCTCGTCGATCAGATCGAGCAGATCAACCTGCACCGTGCGCCTCCTCTTCGTCTGGTTCCGGGTAGTGGGCCATGAGCCGGTCAGCGAGATCCCCGCGTCCGGCCGCGTCCAATACGGCGCAACAGGCCAGCCACAAACCACGGCTCATGCCGCGTCCTCGCCGTTCGGGTGGAGGTCGGTGTTCCGGCAGGCGGGGCACCGCTTGTACGGCACCGTCCCCCGCGAACCAGTAGCGGCATGGTTGATCGTGCCGACTGCGATGATCGCCAGGTCGGTGTAGGTGATGTGGCAGACCGCGCATTGGACAGTCGCGTCCGCTGTCCCGTTCGGTCGGTCGTGCCAGCCAACGACGCCCTCGACGCATCCGTCGAGCGTCGGGAGTCTCCTGCCTGGCTGCTCCCAGGCGTCTGGTCTTGTGTTCATGTTGTCTCCTCGTGGTTGCAGGACGGGCAGCAGGCCACGCCCCGATCTCGGGAAAGGGTCTTGTAGGCAATCACCGACACTCGACATGCTTGACAGGAGAGGCGCTTGTCCCCCGTCATGCCGCGTCCCTGAGGCGAACGTAATGGCCGGGCACCGGCCTGGACGCGAGCACGCGGCTGTCGTCCTCTCCATATGCGACGAGCACAGACGGAGCGCCAGCATTTGCCGAAGCACGTTCACCGTCGCGGTAGTGGAAGTGCAACCGCCCTTTCAGGAACAGCAATGCGGTAGCACGCTCCCACACCTGAGAATGGAATCCGGCAGTTTCTGTGCGGGCGAAGATCAGGGCCGTTCCTGTCCCGTGGTCGGCGAGACGCGCCAGCCACTTCCACACGTGCGCGTATGGCGGGTTGCACCACACGCGCCCGTGCCATTCCTGCCGCAGCCCGTCGTCCTCGATCGTGTAGTGCCGCTCGGCGGTCGGCCATGGACGCTGGATGGGAGCGCACGGGTCAAGGTCGAAGTGTCCGAGGGTCGCGATCAGGTCGGGTGGAGTGAGCCATTCGTCAGTTCCTCCGACGGCAGACTGATGTGACCCGATAGCTCTTGGTGCGGCAGCAGGGTTGCCGAAGAGGTCAGTAGTCATGCCGCGTCCTCTCTGGCTTGGCGTTCTTCATCAATGAGTGCCTGCAGTCGTGCTGGCCCTTCCGGGTCCGGCTTGTAACGTTCCTTGACGGCAGCGATCCGAGCCTCACGCTCAACCCGCTCCACGTACGCCCGTTCCGCTGCAGCGAGGAACCGATGCTCCTTGGCCGCTTGTTCTTTCACGCGGGCGAGCATCCGCTCCCGCTCCCGAAACCTGCGAGGTAGCCGGCGGAGTTCGGCCTCCGACATGATCGGCATTGACGACAAACCCATCACGGCACCTCCAGCAACGCGACCGCCTGCTTCTCAGCGAACGCGATAGCATCGCCAACGGCACACTCGAACGACGTGTAGAAGCCGAGCACCTCAACGCCATAGACAATGACGCACCACAGGCATGTCGGGGTGGCCCCGTTGTCTTCTGCGACGAGTTCTACCGAGTCCACTCGACGCACGCGAGGCTTCGCTAGCGGGTCGCGTTCAAGCACGATTTCGCGTGTCATGCCGCCACCTCCGGACGCCACGCCCGCTTCGTCTCACGCCGATGCACGGCCTGACAGGGCTCGCAGCGTTTCCGGCCCACAGCCTCACCGGCCAGCGACTGCCCGCAGTCGGCACACGCTCTCGTCACACGCCACAGCTCGGTACGCTCCTCCGGTGTCAGCCCGCCGAAGATCCCGAACCGCAGCGACGGCCTCTCGGCCTGCATCGCCTCAGCCAGGCACGCCTCACGGATAGGGCACTGCTCACACGCGCGGATCGCTGCCTGCTCGTAGCCTGGGGTGAAGAACAACTCCACGTCACGGCTCACACACGCTGGCGTCTTGTCAAAACGGCGGCTCATTGTCGGCACCTCCCATCGGCTGCTGAGACGACGCCCACGGGTCAGAAGGTGGTATCTGCTGCCACCCACCCTGCTGAGACTGCTGCTGCGACTGCTGCTGACCCTGTTGCCCCCAGCCTTGCGGTTCCTGCCGCTTGAACACGGCACAGAAGTCAACCTTCAACTTCGTGGCAGACCGGTTCTCACCCGTGTTCTTGTCCTGCCACTGCTCCGTCTCCAGCGACCCGACCAGCCGCACTTTCGCGCCCTTCCCCGCCCCAGCGAGCAACTCGGCGTTGTCACCGAACGCGGTGAACCGCTGAAACAGGGTCGCGAGAGTGTCCCACTCGCCGGTCTGTTCATTGCGTCTCGACCGGTTCGCCGCGACCGTCCCATTCCCGACCGCGACACCGTTCTGCGAATACCGCAGCTCCACATCAGCGGTGAGGTTCCCTGTCACATCAAGCGTTGGCAAAGCCATGATTGTCCTTCCTTACCCGCGTTCCGCGGTGATTGAGCATGAAAAAAGCCCCTTCCGGGGCGTAAAAAACAGGTACTTCTGTGGGGTCATCCCAGCGGGAAATCTTCCACCCCTTATCCCTGCCGAGCCTCGCGAACTCGGCATCCGATTCGAGGCTGACGTTCGCCTGCCAGCACAGGGTGACGAGGTTGGCGAGCCGGTCAGCTTTCTTCGACCCACCCATGCCGCGCCCGGCTCGGTGTTGGATCGTGAGCGTGTCGTGCCGGCCGCAATGCACACACCGGTAGTTGTCACGCGCATAGACGAGCTCACGGAGCTGCTGTTTCACGTCTCCCCCACCCCGGCCATCTTGTAGGTCAGCTCGACCATCCGCGCCTGAGTTTGCAGGTTCGACAACTCCGACTCGAAGCCCCGCGCCCGCGCTTTCGCGTAGTTAAGCGCGATCTTCGTGTCATCGCGAGCATGAGCGAACGACTCGGTATCGATCACAGCCTGCTGTTTCCTGTCCTCAATCGACCCCGACGCTCGCTTGTAGGCCAGCGCGAACTCATGATCTAACTGGCGCTGTGCCTCCATCGCCGCCGATTCGTAGTCGCGGACGATCTGCGCGTTCCGGGCGACGTTCGTGCGCACCTCCGAGAGCTCACGGATAATCGAGTCCGGTGTCTTCACCTCACTCATCGGCCTTGCCCCCAGCGATCTCCACGATCTTCGCCAGCACGTCCTCACCGATGCCCGCCGCCTGGGCTTCCTTGTAGACCCGGCGCGCTTCAGTCTTAGTCTTCGTGCCATTCGCTGCGGCGATCACCTGCTCGGCAGACGGTTTCGCTGGCTGGTGCTCATACGAATGCGCATCTGGGTCAACCTCATCTGTCGGCAGCGCGAACGTCTGCAACAGTGCGGTACGGAACGCGACACTCATGGCCTTCGGGGTGGACTTATCCCCGGTGTCAGCGGCCTCAGCCGCAACCACAGACGTGATGCTGTCGCCCTCGGGGCCGACGAACGTGAACTCCACCAGCAGCCGGCAGGTGAGCGAGATCCCACCCTTCGCGGTCTGAAACTGCTCATACGTGCACGAGATGATGTTCGACGGCCTCACCGTCACCCCGTGCTTCCGCAGCGCCGGTGACAGCGCGTTCACTGTCGCGTCGATGCCACGGAACGAAAACTTGTGAAAGTCGTTCCGGTCGCCTTTCTTGACCGCACCAACATCCTTCATCACCTCGATGATCGCTTCATGGACTTTCATGCTGTCTCCTTCGCTGGTGTGATCGTCAACCGGCCTGAACCCGGCTTCGTGAGCGTGTACCGCTCCCACAGGTCAGGGTGCTCGGCCTTGAACCGGTCGGTATCGAAAACCTGCCGGGGCTTCCCCACGCTCTTCGTGACCGACCCGGCATCGGAGACGTGCTTGAAGCTCTCACGGTCACCGATCTCCTTCTCAATCAGCTTCCGCACCGCATCCTTCGACTCCTTGACCGCCTGCTCCTGCGACACCACCGCCGCATAGTCCGCGAGGTACGTATCCAACAGGGAGGGCTGCCCCATCGTGAGGAACGCCTCCGCGACCTCCACACACTCTCCGACATGCTCTTCGTCGTACTCCACGGAGTAGATCGACAGGTCGTTGGAGACAGGCATGAAATCGTCATGCCACTCAACGGCGAGGATCGCCTCACGGATACCGGTGACGAACATCTGCCACTGCAGCTGCGTGAAGTAGTTCGGCGGCACCGAATCCCACGGCCGGCCCTTCCACACCGCAGTTTTGATGTCCCCGACGAGCGCGCCGGCAGGGTCGAGCAGGTCAGGTGTCGCCATCCAGCGCGGATCATCTGCGTGCTGTAGAACATCCGTGTTGTGCTGCAGCGGGTACTCGCCGCAGATCCGCTTCGCGATGACCGACTCCCTCTCAATCCCCCAAGCCGTGTAGGCGTTACCGCGAAACGCTGGCGGCCGAGCTTTCTCAGCCTTCACAGTCGCCCAGGTCGCCTTCCCGCCGTACATCAGCCGGTACATGTCCGTGGCAGTCACCCCGCCACGTCTGACCTCGAACCACTCATCCCGGCCCCGAGTTCTCACTCGTATGTAACTCACTTCTTCTCCTTCTCGTCCTTACCGACCGCTTTCACCGCGGCATCCCCCGTCGGATCCGCATACGGGCGTGGCGCAACCGACGGTTTCCGCCACTCATCCCGCATCCACGGCGGCCTACTCATGGGACCGGATGATCTGCCAGCCAAGAACCACCCACACCCCCGAGGTCATGAAACCCGTCCATGCCAGCACCCAACCCATGAACCCGAGCAGGTCAGCCGAGAACACCGACGGGTTGACCACCACCGGAAGCAGGCACAAAAAGAGGGCCGCCGCAGCGACCCTCGAAGTCCGAACCAGCCTGTACCGTCTACTCATCTTTCAACTCCATATCGAGATCGTCATAAGCGATATGCCGTGATGTGGCGATCGCTTGCTGACAGCGCCGCGTCATGTCATCCACCCGGTCAATGCGGCGGGTCACGCCGTCGCACCACACCAGCACGAACAGCACAGCAAGCAGATTGACCAGTGCCAGCCCGAGCGCGATCTCAGCCACGAGACAGCTCCGCCATGAGGCAGCGAATTGCCGTTTCGCCAGTGGGGTCGTCTCGCATCTGTTTGTCCTGCCCCATCCGAGGCTGGTCATGCTGCAGGCAGTCCTCAGCCCGCCACCGGTCAAAGATGCGCTTCACCTTCCGGTAGCCGAGATGCAGGTCATACCGGGCAGAGGCGACCTGTTGCACGTCGAGCAGGAAGTCCTTCACCGATGTGTATGTCTCCGAGAGTTCCAGCGGAGACCCGTGTGTAGGTGCGGTCGTCATCGCGCACCCCAAGGTCTGGTTGTCATGTCTCCCTCTCCGGGTGTTCTTCGTCGATCTGGGTGAGGTGGGATTGCAGCTCGTCGATGAGGTCTTCGACCTCGATCGGCCACAGCTCCGCGGCGACATCACCGATGTGGACGTAGGTCATCTCACCGACGTGGGTCACATCCACGCCGTCTACGTAGCGGGTGGTCATGCGACCGCTCCTTTCACGGTGTTGCGTTTCAGCCATGCATCCACCTCGTGCTGCTGGAATCCCAAGCAGCGGGGCGAGTGGGCGGGACGGCCAGGCATGTCCACCCAGCGGGGGATCCGGTCTTTGGGTTCGCCGCGTTCGAGGTACCTGCGGGACTTCACGGTTTCGGCGGCCATCCCGATCTGGCGGCCAACTTCTTCGTCGTTGAGCAGCCGGTTCACGGTCGCTCACCCCCGGCTTCTCCCTCAGTAGGCTGAGGGTCACCACAACCACCTACTGAGGGAGAAGGATCATGGATGCCACGCAGAGGCGCAGCGTAGCGACGGTTATGCTCAACGACATCCGCGAGCACCTGAGCGAGCTTGCGCGCATTCTGCAGGCAGCGCCACGCGAGGGCCAGGATGTTGCGGCCGGCGCTGTCGCGATAGCCGGCCTGGCCTCGACACTCGTTGTCGCCGAGTCGGTTATCTACGTCATCTACGACGGTGACCCCGTCGATGCCGAGATCATCGACACGCTGGTCAGCTTCCGCAGGATCGTTGATGAGTGGCGGGAGGTGCTCGGCGATGGTGGCACCTAACCGCTGATAGTCGATACTCATGATGTGGTTCCTTTCGTGAGCTTGGTGAGCGCGTCACCGCTGATGCCGTAGTCGCCGGTGCCGTCATCGAGGTAGGCGACATCGGAGGCGTTAGCGGTGACCTCAGTGAGCGGGGAGTGCATGTCGTAGCGGGTCGCCGTCTCCGTCAACTGGTGCTCTGTTTTCAAGCGGAGGAAATCCCAGCGGTTCATGACTGCCCCCTGCACTCCTCAGCCGCATCAGCGAACGCGACACGAGCGATCTGCACATCAGGAGTGATCGACTCAATGAACTCGGTCTCCTCATCAATCGACGCCGCATCCAGACGGGACGCGAAACCAATCGACCGGCCAGCAGAATCGAGCGCATCACCCATCAGGGAATCGAGCTCTTCGGCATAGTCGAGGGCATCAAGGCACGCTTGAGGTGTCACCGGGTCAGCAGGTGTTGCGCACCCTGTCAAGAGAACGGGGACAGCCACAACGACGGCAGCAAGGGTGAGTTTCATGCCGACTCCTTCACCTGGACGAGTCCGCACGCCTTAGCGAGATCGATCGCGTGAGCCTGCCGCACGTAGAGGGTCTGGCGAACCTGCCCGTTGTACATGCGGGACACCTTGTGGTGAGGGCGCTGCTCGAAGTACGCATACGTCTGCCGGCCCTGCCGTGCCCGGTACTCGTACTCCTCGACCTGCTTCTGCTGCGAGTTCGACCAGTACCAGCCGTAGGAGTGCTTGAAGATGATGTTCTTGTCGCGCAGCAGCTTGAACGTCTCCATCTTTCGGAGCTGGTACTGCCGACCCCAGTCCTCGATCTTCACGACGTCACCGTCTGAGACGTATCGGTCGTGGTACTCGATTGCGGGTGCTGCGGATTCGAGTGCCGCTTCGAGGACCTTCTTCTCTTCTTCGGCTTCGAGCACCATGCGAGCGAGGTCTGCACGTGATGCCAGTTCCGGCGTTGGCGCGAGACGCTGTTTCTCAACGGCGATGAAGTACTGCCGAATCTCCTTGCCCTTGGGTGTGCGCTGGATCATGCCCAGCTCCTTGGCCATGTCGATCGTGACCGCGTGGTCGATTCGGGTGACCGCGCCGCGGCCCTCGCGGGCAACCTCCCCCGAAATGGTGAGGTAGTCCTGGCCCTCCGTGAAGCCGTATTCGGTCATCTTCTTGAACCAGGTCGTGTAGTCCCGTCCGAGGCCGAGGAAGGCATGGATAGCGCGGCCACTGGCGACCTGCTGGCCCTCGTGATCCCGAATCGGGATGAGCTGTTGGATGCTGGTAGGATTAGTCATAGTTCTTGTCCTTTCTGGACTCGGCCCTCAGCCGCTGGACCCGGCTGGGGGCATTTTTCATGCGGCGTAGTTGATCTCTTCGAGCGTGAAGAGCTTCTCGGTCTCGACTCCGAGAGCCTTGGCGATCTTGGCTGCGGTCTCCGGATTGCAGGTCTCGCGCTTGCCAAGGATGTTCCCGACCGTGGATGCGCTGATCCTGGCGCGAAGAGCGAGGTCAGCGTTCGTGAACTGCTTGAACGTCATTGCCAGTCGGATTTGCTCCTTGTGAGGCCGCGCGGTGAAGCCGCGGCGGCTCCGGGTATATGCGGGGCTCATGTCACCTCCCGTCCTGTCTGTTTGGCGTGTTTCCCGAACACTCCAAACTCTAGAGCATGTGTCCCCCAGAGTGCAAGGTGTTTCGTAAACGTTTCAAACTTCCGCTTGCTGGCGCGAATTACTGCGGTGTTGTTTGTGTCGAAGCGAGACACACTAGACTTGCTGTAGTCCTGCCCCTGCCCGAAAGTGGTCACCGTGAGCCGACTGTCCGAACTCTTGAAGAAGCTGCTTGCCCGCAAGGGCTTGACGCAGGCTGACTTGGTGCGGCGGACGGAAGAACTCGGGATGCCGGTTTCCAAGGGAACGGTCTCGACGTACTTCTCAAACCCGCCGCAGCGACCTCGACAGCAGGTGCTACAGGCGTTCGCCAAGGTGTTCGGGGTGCCGGTCTCGGAGTTAGAAGAAGCAGCCGCCTACACCGGCCGCGAACCCTTCACCCCCGACCCGACATCAGACCGGCTCACACAACCACAACGGAACGCCGTGAACGAGATCATCAGACTCCTCGCGGCAGGCAACCAAGGAGCCGCTCATGACACCGACGACACCGCACCACCAGTTAGCTCACGCCCGAGCGCCACGCCCGAAACGACGCCCCAGAAGATGAGGCCCCTCCCCGCCGACTACGCAGCCGACCAAGGCCCTAGCGCCGGCGAGGAGGGGTGGGCACAAGCCCAAGAACTCGGAGAGGAAAGCCAAGATGATGGAGGGGATGAGTGACCGCAGGTGACCCGTTCGACGAGTTCGAGCAAGAGATCAAGCGGGCACTGCGCGAATCCGAGAAGCTGCTACGCGAGACAGAGCCACCTCTCACTCGGGTCTACCTCGACGATTCCGGCGACGGCGGTTTCAAGCTCGACTCGGGCTCGTCGGAATGCCTCGTCATGGCGGCGTGCGTGTTCCGTCGAACCGAGCACATCGAGCAGCTCGACACAGCGATCACGGAAGTCGCTCAGCGCCATCGCCATAAGCCTGAGTTCAAGTTCGCCAAAACCAAGAAGAAGGTCAAGCGTGACTTCTTCAAGGCGATCGAGGACGTCCCCTTCAACGTTCGCGCCATTGTGATCCGCAAACAGCTCATCTACAGCTCACACTTGCGTAGTTCGCCAAGCCGCATGAAGAGCTTCGCGATCAAGCAGCTTCTATCCCACTGCTTTGGGACAGTGCAAAACGCCCGAGTCTACGTCGATGGGCAAGACACCAGAGCGTTCGGAATGACAGATCAGGACTACATCATGACGGCCAATCAGGATAGCCCGAACACGCTAGAGTCCGTTCGGCACGTTGACTCCCGGCATTACGCAGGTATCCAGCTTGCCGACATGGTGGCAGGCGCTATTCACGCGGGAGTCCGGCCGGACGGCAAGAACACGGCAGAATTTCTGGACTCCATCAGACCGCGGACGATCCAGCCCGCCGGCTCTCTTTGGCACTTCAGATAGAGGCGGCTCGGCACCCTATCCCGTGTGGGAACGCCAGCCGTACGGTGACTGTTCGGATGCCGAGCCTTTGCATCTTCAGTCTCCCACATCTGTTTCCACAGTGTCCACAGTTAGACAGTTTTGAGGCCCGCGTGTCCGTCCTGCTTGTCATGATGATCGCATGCATCATCCGTGGCGTGATCTCAGAGGACGGGAGCACCTCACTGTCGAGTGGGGGCACCTCCCACATGGCCTGCGTGGGGCGACGGACGGGGACACCATCTGGATGGAATCCCGGCTGCTGCAGGTGGAGCGCCGTTGCACGCTCACGCATGAGCTTGTGCATATCGATTTCGGGCATGAGGGATGCCAGACAGCGAAAGAAGAAGAGCGGGTCCGCAAGGCCACGGCGGAACGACTCATCCGGCGGGATGATCTGATCCATGCGTTCCGGTGGGCGCTGTCGGTCGAGGAAGCCGCCGACGAACTCTGGGTCACCCCCGAAGTGCTGCAAGACAGGATTCGTTTCATGCACCCGTCCGAACGGCTAATGGTTGCCGGTGCGGTGCAGGCAGGAAGGGAACACCATGCTGACTGAGACTGACAGGAAGATCATCGATCTTGCTCGGGAGCATCCCGTCTGGTCGGGGGTCTTGGAGGGCCGGGTCCGAGACGAGCTCGGCATGTCGCCGGTGGCGTTCCTGCAGCGCCTCAATCATCTCGCTGACCTACCCGAGGCGAACGAATACGCGCCAGCCGTGCTGAGGAGGATCAGGGAATGGCGTCCATAACCCCCTACCAGACGAAAGCCGGTCGCAGGTGGCGAGTCCGCTACAGGAAACCCGACCGCACACAGACCGACAAGCGGGGCTTCCGCACGAAGCGGGACGCCGAAGTATTCGCCGCCACCGTCGAAGTGTCCAAACACTCCGGCACCTACATCGACCCTAGCCGTGGACGTGCCACCATCTCCAGCCTAGGAGAGGCATGGTTGCAGGCATTCCGAGGCGCACCTGGGACGATCTCGTCCTACACGTCCACCTGGCAGCTCCACGTCCGCCCCGAGTTCGGGCACGCCGCCGTCGCTGACGTGGACTATGAGTGGGTGCGTGACTGGGTCGCCCGACTCGCGAAACAGCGCGGCAGCTCTACCGTCCGACGCGCCCACCGCATCCTGGCCAGCATCCTCGATGAGGCTGTCACTGCGAAACGGATCCCGCATAACCCTGCCCGTGACATCAAGCACCTGCCATCAAACAAGCCGCGGAAGAACGTGTACCTCACCTATGCGGAGGTTGAACGGCTCGCAGTCGAGGCGGGGAAGTACAAGCTGGCCGTCTACCTCATCGCCTACGTCGGGTTGCGGTACGGGGAGATCAAGGGTCTTCGTGCTGCCGATGTTGACGTGCAGCGGCGGCATATCACTGTGGAACGGCAGATCCTCCGGGACGGGTCGCCCAGTTTGCCAAAGAGTGGGAAGCCGCGCACGGTGGGGTTCCCGGCGTTCATGAGTCCGCTCATCGCTGCGGCGGTGCTGGAATCTTGCGGCGGGTATCTCATCCCGGTGTTGCCGCATCCTCGCGCTTTGGGCTGGTGGGGGACGGCGCGGAAGCGTGCAGGGTTGCGGGAGTCGTTGACGTTCCATGATCTCAGGCATTCTGCGGCTTCGTTTGCGATCTCGGAAGGCGCGCCGGTGACAGTGGTGCAGGCGATGCTCGGTCATGCCAGTGCGAAGGTCACTCTGGACTCTTATGCTGATCTGATCCCGACTGATCTGGATACGGTTGCGGAGCGGATTGAGGCTGCTCGACTTCAGAATGTGGGCAGCAGGTGGGCAAAACGGTCTGGCGGGTGAATGCAGAAGAGTGCCCCACCCCTCCTGAACTGGGAGGATGGTGGGGCACTTGGCCTGTCAGCCGATCTTGACGTTGATCTGCTTGATCTGGGTGAAGCCTTCGAGCATGCCGTCCAGCGACAGCTCGCGGCCCAGGCCCGAGGTCTTGAAGCCGCCGTAGGCCTGGCCGACGACCTGCGGGCCGCCCTGGTTGACCTGCACCCAGCCGGATTCGATCCGGTCGGCCATCCGCAGGCCGCGGGACAGATCGCTGGTGAAGACGTAGGCCGCCAGTCCGTAGTCGGAGTCGTTGGCCATCGCCACGGCATCGTCCTCAGTGGTGAACTTGATGACTGAGAGCACCGGTCCGAAGATCTCCTCGCGCGAGGTCTTCCACTCGTTCTTCGCCTGGGCGAAGATCACCGGCGCGTGGTAGAAGCCGGGCTCGCCGACTTCGAGGGCGTCGTGGCCGTCGTAGGCGACTTCGACTCCCTCTTCGGCCTTGCCGCTGTCGATGTAGGACTGGATCTGGTCGTACTGCTTCTGGTTGATGACGCAGCCGATGTCGGAGGCCTCATCGCGCGGGTCGCCGACCGTGAGTCCCTTGACCTTCTCGACGAGCTTGGCGAGGAAGTCATCGTAGATGTCGGCGTGCAGGAACAGTCGCGAGCCCATCGTGCAGGACTGGCCCTGACGTGCGAAGCGGGTGGCCAGCAGCACCTGGTCGAGAGCTGCCTCCAGGTCGGCATCCGGGAAGATGATGTTCGGGCTCTTGCCGCCGAGCTCCATCGAGGAGTGTGCGAGGCGGCTGGCGGCGGCCTCGGCGACGTGACGGCCGACAGCGGTCGAGCCGGTGAAGGAGACCTTGTCGACGTCCGGGTGCTGGACGAGGGCTTCGCCGATGACCGAGCCCTTGCCGGTGACGACGTTGAGCACACCGGCCGGCAGGATCTCCGAGCAGATCTCGGCCATCTTGAGGATCGTCAGCGGCGCATCTTCGGCGGTCTTGAGCACGATCGTGTTGCCTGCCGCCAGCGCGGCTGGGGTCTTGAAGCCGGCGATCATGAGCGGCGAGTTCCACGGCAGGATGCCGGCGACGACACCGAGCGGCTCGCGCTTGGTGTAGTTGAGCTGCTGCGCACCGGCCGGGAGGGTGTTGCCCTTGACCTCGCCGGCGACACCACCGAAGTAGCGGAAGATCTCCGAGAGCATCGTCGCCTCAGGGCGGGCCTGGGTGCGCTTGGCGTTGCCGGTGTCGAGCGCGGTGAGCTCGGCGAGGTCCTCGATGCGGGCTTCGAGTGCTTCGGCGCACTTCGTCAGCATCTTCTGCCGCTCCTTGAAGTGCAGGCCCGACCAGGCGGGGAAGGCCTCCCGGGCGGCCTTGACGGCGCGGTCGGCGTCTTCGGCCTTGCCGTTGGGAACGCGGGCGATGACGACATTGCGGTCGATGGGGGTGATGACGTCGGCGCGGGAGCCGTCGAGGGCGTCGACCCATTCGCCGCCGATGAGCATGCGCCAGTCAGTGGGCTGTGGGAATTCAGACATCGGATGTGGTCCTTTCACGGAACGAGTGTGGGTGGCGGGGTGATGCCTCAGGCCTCGAAGGTGCCGTCGACCAGCTTCTTGACGATCGAGCAGTCCTTGCCGCCGGATCCGGCATCCGAGATCTGCTGCAGCATCTTGGTGACCATTGTGCCCAGTGTCAGGTCGGTGCCGGTGTCCTGTCCGGCAGCCATCGCGAGCTTGATGTCCTTGAGCGCCAGATCAGCGGTGAAGGTGGGAGCGAAGTCGTCATTGGCCGGCGAGGTGTCGACGACGCCCGGGTACGGGTACCAGGTGCGCAGCGGCCACGAGTCGCCCGAGGAGACCTTGGCGATCGAGTAGAACACGGAATGGTCGAGCCCGAGGCGGTCGGCGAGCACCGCGGCCTCGGAGGTGGAGACCATGTTGATGAAGAGCATGAGGTTGTTGCAGATCTTGGCGGCCTGCCCGGTCGTCGGTGCGCCGGTGGCGATGATGTTGCCGGCCATCGGCTCGATGTAGGTGCGGGCCTTCTCGACTGCCGCCTCCTCGCCGCCGACCATGAACGCCAGGGTGCCCTTCTCCGCACCGGAGATGCCGCCGGAGACCGGGGCGTCGACGAACTCGAAGCCGGCTTCCTGCGCCGCATCGTGCAGCTGCTGGCAGCTGGCGACGTCGATGGTCGAGGAGTCGATGAGCAGGGTGCCGGGGGCTGCCGAGGCGAAGATGCCGTTCTCGCCGCCGTAGGCAGCCAGGGAGTGCTCGCCCTTCGGCAGCATGGTGAACACGACCTCGGCGCCCTCCAGCGCCTCGGCGGCCGAGGCACAGGCGGTGACCCCCGCCTCGGCGGCGGCCTGCATGGCCGGTTCGGACAGATCGAAGCCGCGCACCGTGTGTCCGGCCTTCATGAGGTTCTTCGTCATCGGCAGGCCCATGTGGCCCAGGCCGATCCAGGCGATCGTCGACATTGGGAGTCCTTTCGGATCGGTACGGGTGTACACGCTGAGTTGAGCATAACGCTCGCGTGTGTCGCCGGTCACGCCGGGGGTGTGTGGAGCTCAGCGCTGACTACGATGGCGGTATGAGTCTTGAGAGGATCATGGCCCCGGACTGGGCTGAGGCGATGGCGCCGGTGGCCGATCAGGTGACGGAGATGGGCCGTTTTCTGCGCGCCGAGCTGGCCGCCGGTCGGCGGTATCTGCCTGCCGGAGACGATGTGTTCCGCGCCTTCCGCGAGCCCCTGGCCGAGGTGCGGGTGCTCGTCGTCGGGCAGGACCCCTATCCCACGCCGGGCCATCCGATCGGGCTGTCCTTCGCTGTCGCTCCCGAGGTGCGGCCGCTGCCGCGCTCGCTCATCAACATCTTCCGCGAACTGCACGACGACCTCGGCGTCCCGGCACCGCCGAACGGCGATCTGCGGCCCTGGCAGGCGCAGGGAGTCATGCTGCTCAACCGGGTCCTCACCGTCGCCCCCGGCTCTCCGGCCTCGCATCGGAACAAGGGCTGGGAGGCGGTGACCGACCGGGCGATCGAGGTGCTCGCTGCCCGAGGCGGGCCGCTCGTGGCGATTCTGTGGGGCCGGGACGCGCAGTCGCTGGGCCCGCGCCTGGGCGAGGTGCCGATCATCGCCTCCCCGCACCCCTCTCCCCTCAGCGCCTCGCGTGGATTCTTCGGCTCACGCCCGTTCAGCCGGGCGAATGCGCTGCTGACAGAGCGCGGGGGCCAGCCGATCGACTGGCAGCTGCCGTAGCGCTGCGGGCTGAGGGTGGAACGTCACAGCTGGGCCCCAGCCTGGGTCTGCTGAGCACCTGGCTGCTGCTGCCGGATCGCCTCCGGGCAGTGCTGCCGATGGAGGCGGAACCGCCGCGTGCCTTCACCGTCCGCAGCGCCATCGTCGGCGCGATCTGGGCCGTGTGGCATGCCGACCGGCTGGGTCAGCCGCTGCTCTTCGCCGGTTTCGGCCTCAGCTGCATGCTGCTCTCACTCGGCTTCGCCGTCCTCACGCGCGGAAGCTGGTGGCAGCGTGGGATCATCGCCGGCTGTGCCCATGCCGGGCTCAATCTGCAGTCTGCTGTCCAGCCGCGCGCGCACGCCGCTTCCGCACCCGGCGGTAGATGGGCCGGGCGAGGAAGTCACCGAAGACCGCGCCGACGGCGATCGCCGCATTGGCAGTGACAGCGGTGAAGAGGGAGGACAGGCCCATGGACAGTGGAATCGCGTCCTGCGGCTGGACGATCTGGTAGGCGGCGGAGAAGATCGACAGGCCCTGCAGCAGCGGGAAGATCGCCGGCAGCATGAGCACGATCGGCGGGGCACCGCGGTGCAGTGCGACCGGCCGGACGATGAGGCCCACCACGCTCGCGGCGATGAAGCAGGTGACGACATTGCCCAGTCCCAGCAGGCTGCAGCCGACGTAGACGACGAAGCCGATGCCGCCGATGAGCCCGGCGACGAGGATCTGGCGTTTGGAGGCCTGCATGCCGATCGCGCCGCACATGCCGACGAGGATCGCGGCGATGAGCGAGATGATCGTGGTGAGCGCTTCGATGCCGCTGGAGGTGACGATCACCTCGATGGGCGACAGCCCGGCGGCGCGGCCGATCATGAGCCCGAGTGCGATGCCGGAGACGATGCCGGCCAGCGTCGTGCCGACGGTCACCGCCTTCGCCGAGGCGGTGAGCGGGAAGTTCGTCAGCGAGTCCTGGACTGCGGCGATGAGCCCGGCGGTCGGCAGCAGCAGCACGATGCCGGCGGCGACGAGGAACTGCGGCAGGGCGATGAGCCCGAAGGTCCAGGCGGCCATCGCGAGCACGGTGGCGAATGTCGACTGGCCCATGACGGTGAAGAACGGCGGCACGTTGAGCCGAGCGAGCAGCCCGCCGAAGCGGTCGATGACGATCGCCATGCCGAAGCCGATGGCCGCGGCGACCGCTGAGCCGCCGAGCAGGATGACGAAGCAGGACACGAGCACGCCCCAGGCGACGGCGACGAACCAGTTGGCAAAGGGCCGGCGCTGCTGGCGGATCGCGTCGATGCGCTCGCTGGCTTCGAGGTATTCGACTTTGCCGTCGACGATGTCGGAGACGAGCTTGTGCACGGATGCGAGCTTGGAGAAGTGGATCGACTCCTCACGGCTGACGCGCATGACGTTGAGCAGCCGGCCCTCCGGGTCGGAGTAGTGGACGGTGAGCGAGTTCGAGGTGAGGTCGACTTCGGCTGTCGGCAGGCCGAGGGCGGTGCAGGTGGCGATGACGGAGACTTCGACATCGGAGGTCGGCGCGCCGGCCCGCAGCATGATCGCGCCGATCTCGACGGCCAGCTCCATGATCTTGCGGGCTTCCTCCTCACCTTTGGCCTGGCTCATGACCGGGGCCTGGTAGGGGGTGCCCTTGAGGGTGGCGACGATCGGGATCGGATCGGTCGCCGGGGCCGAGTCGCCGGTGATCTGTCCGACGGCCTTGCGGGCGAGCCGTTCGGCCATCCGCTTCGATGAGGATCCGGCAGCGTTCGTGCGTTCGACGAGGTAGCGCGGGCTGCCGGGCCAGCGGCTGCGGTCCGCACCGCGGGTGATCGGCGGGGTGAGAGCCTCAGACGGATCGGCGGCGGCAGCCGAGCTGCCCCGCTTGCGCGACCGCACCCGCGGCGGCCGGGTCGACTTGGCGATCTCCTGCTGCGAAATGCCGCCGGTGGTGCGCAGGGCGGCACCGGCCGTCGAGCCGGTGTAGGTGTTGGTGTTCCGGCTGCGCGGGCGCAGCAGGCGCCGGCGCGGCGGGCGGTTCTGGTCTTCGGCCACTGCTCCTTCTCGTGTCCGTCACGTTGGGGACATCTATGGGTTTACCCCATGGATCTGATGCTCACATGAATGGCCGCTGGACGAACGGTCGGCGCTCACGGCTCGTGGATGCGGGTGGGGCCGAAGGGGTCGGCCACCGCAGCCTGTCCACTGGCGAAATCGTGTGTGTAGACCTGCCGTCCAGCCACATAGACACTGGTCACCCGCGCGTCGAAGTCGAGCGGATGCGCAGTCCACTGCACGATATCAGCGTCACGGCCGACAGCCAGCGAACCGACACGATCTGAGAGGCCCATCATCTGCGCCGGGTTGATCGTCATCGCCTGCAGCGCGGTCTCCGGGTCGAGGCCCTCGCGCACTGCGAGCCGGGCCTGGTCGACGAAGAAGAAGATCGGCACGACGGGGTGGTCGGTGGTGAGCGCGAAGCGCACTCCGGCCTTCGCATAGGCGGCCGGGGTCGCCAGGGTGCGGTGGCGCAGCTCGACCTTCGACCGGGAGGTCATGAGCGGTCCGACGATGACGTCAAGGCCCTTCTCAGCGATCCAGTCGGCGATGAGGTGGCCTTCGGTGCCGTGGTTGATGATGAGCCGGTAGCCGAACTCCTCAGCCAGGCGCACGGCGGTGGCCATATCGTCAGCCCGGTGGCAGTGCTGGTCCCAGGCGAGCTTGCCCTCCAGCACATCGGCCAGCGTCTCCAGGCCCAGGTCGCGATCGAAGGGGACCCCCGCCTCGGCGGCGGCTTCCCGGTTGGCGATGTAGTTCCGGGCCCTGACGAAGGCCTCCCGCTGCACCTGGGCGACGGCCAGGCGGGTGGAGGGGCTCTTCTTGCGTTCGCCGTAGATGCGCTTGGGGTTCTCCCCCATTGCCGCCTTGACGGAGATGTCCTGGCTGATGAGCATCTCGTCGACGATCCGGCCCCAGGTCTTGACCGCGGCGGTGCGCCCGCCGATCGGGTTGCCGGAGCCGGGCTTGATGACCGCGGTGGTGACGCCGCCGCGCAGCGCGTCCTTGAAGCCGATCTCGGCCGGGTTGATCGCGTCGAGGGCGCGCAGGGCCGAGCCGTTGGGGTCGGTCATCTCATTGACGTCATTGCCCTCGGTGCCCTCACCGTCTTCGTGGACGCCGAGGTGGGCGTGGCTTTCGATGAAGCCGGGAGCGATGACCGTGCCCGAGGCGTCGACCACCTCGGCTTCGGCCGGCACCTCGACCTGTCCGTCCGGGCCGAGCGCAGTGATGACGCCCGCGTGGAGGACGATCGTGCCCGTGGGGATCTCCGCGGCCGGGCTGCCGTCGGCGTCGGCGATCGGCAGCAGTCTGGCGCCGGTGAGGGCGACGGTACGGCGCGGCGGGACGGCGGCAGACTGGTACATGGTTCTCCTCCTTGAGTCTCGACAGCCTCCAGCCTAACGGGAACGGCGGTTGGTAGCGTAGCCCCATGAACAGGTACGTCATCATCGGCGCCGGCGCGATCGGCGGCACTCTGGCAGCGGCTGGCAGCGCGGCCGGACTCCCCATCACGGTCATCGCCCGCGGCGCGCATGCCGATGTGATCGCCGCTGAGGGACTGCGGCTGCGCACCCCGTCGGAGACCATCACCGCCCGCCCGCAGCTGGCCCGCGCTCCGGAGGAGGTGGAGCTGCACTCCGGTGATGTGCTCGTGCTGGCGACGAAGACCCATCAGGCTCTCGCGGCACTGCCGGAATGGGCCGATCGCCCGGTGACCGGCGCCTCGGGAACGGTGGCTGGCACGGCTGGCGAGCTGCTGCCGATCGTGCTGCTGCTCAACGGCGCCGAGGCCGCCCGGCAGGCGCCGCGGCACTTCCGTTCGGTGGCCGCGGCCACGGTGTGGATGCCGGCGCTGTTCCTCTCCCCCGGCGAGGTCATCACGCGGATGCAGCCGGATCACGGCGCCTTCTTCGCCGGTCCCGTCACGGCCGACGCCCAGGCGGTGGAGGCGGCTGTGCAGTTCGCCGCCGATGCGCGGCGGGCCGGGTTCGCGACCGCCTCGCTCAGCTCAGCCGCGGAGCTGTGGCCGCATATCTGGGGCAAGCTGCTGTCGAATCTGGCCAATGGCCTCGATTCGATCCTGGGTCCGGGCATCGCCTATGACGATCTGCTTACTGCTCTCAAGGCCGAGGCGAAGGCCGTCTATGCGGCGGCCGGGATCGAGCATGTCGGTTCGAGTCCGAAGGCCTTCGGGCTGTCCGAGCGGATCCAGGTCGGCGAGGTTCCCGGGGTCGAGACCTTCGCGTCCTCATCGTGGCAGTCGCTGGCGCGCGGCACCGGCACGATCGAGACCGACTACCTCGGCGGGGAGATCGTCCGCCTCGGGCACACCGTCGGCAGCCCGGTGGGCGGCAACGCCTTCGTCACGCGGTGGTGCCGGGCGCTGGCAGCCGGCGGCGACCTCGGCGGCCAGATCCCGGCCGACCCGCAGGACCGGCTACAGGTGCTCCAGCGCATCCTCCTCAGCTGAGCTGGCGGCGGCTGCGCCGCGGGGCTGCTCAGAGTGCGTTCTGGATCGGCCCGGAGACGAAGTAGACGACGAAGAGCACCGCGGTGACGATCATGAGCGGGTGGACGTCGCGGGCTTTGCCGCGCAGCAGCTTGATGACGACATAGCTGATGAAGCCGGCGCCGATGCCATTGGTGATCGAGTACGAGAACGGCATGAGAACCACGGTCATGAAGGCCGGGATCGCGATCTCGACATCGGTCCAGTCGATGCGCAGCACCTGCTGCATCATGAGGAAGCCGACGAGCACGAGCGTCGGGGCGGCCGCCTCGGTGGGGATGACGGCGGCCAGGGGTGCGGCGATGATCGTGAGCAGGAACATGAGGCCGGCCATGACATTGGCCAGGCCGGTGCGCGCGCCTTCGCCCACGCCCACGGTCGACTCGATGAAGCCGGAGTTCGAGGACATCGAGCCCATGCCGCCGCCGATCGCGCCGATGGCGTCTGCGACCATGATGCGCCGGGAGTTGGGGATCTCCCCGTCTGCGTCGGCGATATCACCTTCCTTGGAGATCGCGACCATGGTGCCGAGCAGGTCGAAGAAGTTCGCCAGCAGCAGGGTGAAGACGGCAAGCGCGGCGGAGACGACGCCGATGTGCTGCCAGGAGCCGAGGAGGTTGAAGCTGCCGAGCAGGGAGAGGTCGGGCAGCTGCAGCCATTCCTGGTTGAGGGTCGGCACGGTCAGACCCCAGCCGTAGGGGTTGGTGATCTCGCCGTCGGCGCCGGTCTTGGAGCCGACTCCGACGACTGCTTCGACGATGAGGGCCAGCGCGGTCGCCCCGAGGATCGAGTAGAGGATCGCGCCGCGCACGCGGGCTGACCACATGACGAACAGGGCGAGCAGCGCGACGAGGAAGATGAGGACCGGCCAGCCGAAGAGGAACCCGCCGGTGCCGAGCTCGAGGGCGGCGCCGTCGCCCTTGGACAGGAACCCGGCGTTCATCATGCCGATGAGCGCGATGAACAGGCCGATGCCGACGCTGATCGCGGTCTTGAGCTGGGCGGGCACGGCGTTGAAGATCGCGGCGCGGAAGCCGGTGAGCACGAGGATGAGGAGGATGATGCCTTCGATGACGACGAGGCCCATGGCGTCGGCCCAGGTCATGCCCGGCAGCACGACGATGCCGTAGGTGAGGAAGGCCGACAGCCCGAGCGAGGAGGAGACCGCCATGGGGAAGTTACCGATGACGCCCATGAGGATCGTCAGCACGCCGGAGACGAGCGAGGTGGCCGCTGCGACGGCGGGCAGATTCGGTTCGGTGCCGCCGCCGAGGAAGAGGCCGGTGGAGTCCATCGCCGCGCCGATGATGAGCGGGTTGAGCACGACGATGTAGCTCATGGCGAAGAAGGTCGCGAAGCCGCCGCGGATCTCCCGGGCGAGCGTCGAGCCGCGTTCGCTGATGCGGAAGAAGCGGTCGAGTGCGCCGCCGGCGCTGAAGAAGCCGCCTGCCGCGCCCGAGGCGGTGGTGGTGTCGTCGTGCTGTGCGCTCACGGGAGGTACCCGGTCCCTTTCGTATCGGGTGCTGCCTGCTGGATCGGTCCGGCGGTCACGAGGACGCGAGGATACAAGGATCCGAGGGCGTTCCTCCGCCGCGGACGATGTCCAAGTCTACGCGCACAGCGGCCGAGCGCTGACACATGCCCGCCACTGCCGCTCACGCCCCGGCCATAAGCTGACCGGGGCGTGAGAAGTGCGTCATGCAGAAGTCATGCAGACGCGCCATGGAGGTGGCTGCTCATGTTCCTCACATATTGGGGGTGAAGTTCGGCGGCTCGGGGAAGTTCTGCCCCTGCTGTCCTTGCTGGCCGAGCTGCTGAGCGGCATTGCGGGCCTGTTCCGCGGCCCGGCGAGCCTGCTCCTCAGCGCTGCGCTGACGTGCCCGGCGCTCACTTTCAGCCCGTTCGCGCTGACGGCGCTCGGCATCGGCGCGCTGTCTGCGGGAGTCGTGCTCGCCGTCGGCGATCGCCCGCTCGGACTCATGCGAGGTCAGCAGCGCGTTGCGGATCTCCGTGGTGAGGTCGCCGAGTGCACCCGGGTTGCTCGGGAGCATGAGGACGTTGGAGCGGCCGTTGCGGGCGACATCCTGCATGGTGTCGAAGTACTGGGTCATGAGCAGCAGCTGCTCAGCGGTCGACTCGATGCCGGCGCGGCGCAGCATCTCGTACTGCTCGGCGATACCGGTGGCGATCGCCTTGCGCTGGGCGGCCACACCCTCACCCTGCAGTCGCTTGGACTCCGCCTCGGCTTCGGCCTGGGTGACGCGCTTGATCTTGTCGGCTTCAGCCAGCGCCTGCGCGGCGACGCGGTCGCGCTGGGCGGCGTTGATCGAGTTCATCGAATCGCGCACACGCTGGTCCGGGGAGATGTCGGTGACGAGCGTGTTGACGATGCGGAAGCCGTAGCCGGCCATCTGTGCGGAGAGTCGGTGCTCGACGCTGGTGGCGATGTCGTCCTTGGACTCGAATGCGGAGTCGAGGGTCAGGGTCGAGAGGGCCGAGCGGACGGTGTCGAAGACGTAGGAACGGATCTGCTCTTCGGGGTTCGCCAGGCGGTAGTAGGCGTCGACGACTTTGTCCTCGCTCACGAGGTACTGCACGGCGACCGGAACCATGACGAAGACGTTGTCCTTGGTCTTCGTCTCGATGTTGACCTCCAGCTGCTGCACGCGCAGTGAGATCGGCTTGGTCGTCGTCTCCATGAACGGCGCTTTGGTGTTGAGGCCGGGCTTCGCCACCTTCTTGAACTTGCCGAACCGTTCGACGATGACGTTCTCCTGCGTGTGCACCGTGAAGAAGATGCTGCTGCGCAGGCCGCCGAACAGCAGAGCCGCAACAATGATGAGGCCTAAGAGGATCACGCCGATGACGACGAAGATGCCTACGAGGGCGCCGAAATCCATGTGTACTCCAGTGTGTTCTGTGGGTTCATCCGCGCGCATGCGCTGGATGAACCGCTTCTATCCTTGCTGCTCTCATCCTAGTGGCGGGTGATGGCAGCCAGATGGCGGCGCGGTAACAGTTCCGGCACAAGGTCGAGAACGGCTCTGCCCAACGCCGAGGCGGGCGTGCAGCTCCCAGCCGCACGCCCGCCTCGGGACCGGATCAGAGTCAGGCTCTGGTCTCAGACATGTCGTCAGATCAACCAGCAGATCAGTCGTCGAACGCGACGACGACGCGACCGTCGATCTTGCCGTGGACCATCTCGTCGAAGACCTGGTTGATCTCGTCGAGCTTGCGGGTCTGGTAGGTCGGGTGGATGTGGCCGCGGGCGTAGAAGTCGAGGGCTTCGACCATGTCCTGGCGGGTGCCGACGATCGAGCCGCGGATGGTGAGGCCCTTGAGCACGATGTCGAAGATCGGAGCCGGGAAGTCTCCCGGCGGCAGTCCGTTGAAGACGATGGTGCCGCCGCGGCGAGCCATGCCGATCGCCTGGCCGAATGCGTCCGGGTGCACTGCGGTCACGAGGACGCCGTGAGTGCCGCCGGTGGCTTCGACGATCTCGGCAGCCGGGTCGCCGGTCATTGCGTTGACGACCACCTCGGCGCCGTGTTTCTTGGCCAGCGCGAGCTTGTCGTCGGCGATGTCGACTGCGGCGACGCGCATGCCCATCGCCACGGCGTACTGCACGGCCATGTGGCCGAGACCGCCGATGCCGGAGATCGTGACCCACTCGCCGGGCTTGACCTCGGTGACCTTCAGGCCCTTGTAAACGGTCACGCCGGCACACAGCACCGGGGCAACTTCGTTGAGGTCGGCGCCCTCAGGGATGCGTGCGGCGTAGCGAGCGTCGACAAGCATGTACTCGCCGAACGAGCCGTCGACGGCATAGCCGCCGTTCTTCTGCTGCTCACACAGGGTCTCCCAGCCGGTGCGGCAGTACTCGCACTCGCCGCAGGCGCTCCACAGCCAGGCGTTGCCGACAATGTCGCCGACCTTGACAGCGGTGACCTGATCGCCGATCGCTTCGACGCGGCCCACACCCTCGTGTCCCGGGATGAACGGCGGGCTCGGCTTGACCGGCCAGTCGCCGTGAGCGGCGTGCAGGTCGGTGTGGCACACACCGGTCGAGATGAGTTTCACGAGCGCATCATGCGGCCCGGGAGTGGGGATGGCGGATTCGTTGCTGACAGTGAGATCCTTGCCGAACTCGGTGACAACCGCGGCTTTCATGGTGCCCATGATTCGCTCCTAGAACAATGGGGGATGCGGCCGATACCCGGCCGCGGAGGGCAATTCTCACATTACCGCACGCATATACGTTAGGGAACTCATATACATCAGGCAATAGGTTCCGTCTTGTCATTCGATCCAGGCATCGCCGCGAGCACCACCAAGTGGCCATTCTGAGGCGCACGGACGGGTCTGCTCTAGCCGCCGATGGTCGGCATTCGCTGGCGCTCGATTGAGCTTGCCGGCGCTGCCCGATGCGCTCTGGCGCCGGCTTCGCCGGCCTGTAATCCCTGTGGTGGGGGCCTCCGCTATGAAGTTGTGTAAGAACGGTCTGTCTCTGCACCGTGGGGGTGTAGGCAGCGCGGGTCGGGAAACATCACCGGCCAGCCGCGGTGCCGGGTGACGGCGGGGCGGTGGTGGTGTTTCTTAGGTTCGGGTGAGTGTGAGGAGGTGTTGTGCGTGGGCTTGTCCGATCGGCTGGTCCGGTGGCCCGACATCGGTGGTGTGGCCGCCG
>NZ_JBHMAU010000047.1:0-36430 GCF_042429315.1 Brevibacterium otitidis
GTGGCGAGCTTCACGATGTGAAAAGCATCGAGCACACAGGTGGCGTCGTCGAGTTGGTCATCGATCGCGTTTTTGTATCCCTGGAACGGGTCCAGCGTCGCGACCCGCACACCCTGGCGGAAGGAAGGCCCGCGTGCGGCGAGCCAGTCCTTGTACACCGTTGCTGAGCGTCCCGGGACGAGATCCAGCAGAAGCGCGGTTCGGTGCCGGTGGCAGGAAAGATCGACCATGCCGGTCAGCTCCTTGGGTCCGCGCCGACGCGGATCGGTGTGGTGCCAGACGTGCTCATCGACGCCGAGAACCTCGACGCCGTCGAACCGTGCCGGATCGGCAGCGGCGGTGTTGAGCACTGGCCGGATCTGGGACCACAGCGTGTTCCACGTCGTGCCCAACTGGCGGGCCAGCCCCTGGATAGAGGCGTTCTCATACCGCAGCTGACGGATCGCCCAGGACACCGCGCGGGTTGTCAGCAGGCCGCGTGGTGCGGCTACCTGCGGGTTCTGCTCGAGGAACGTCACGACCGGGCAGGCAGACTCCCGGCAGATCCAGCGGTGTTTGCGCCATCGCAGGCAGGCAGGACGGCCGGCGGACGGGGCGTCGACCAGGGTCACAGTGACGCGTCCGTGGCCGGTCGGGATGACGCCGCAACCGGGGCAACCGGTCAGCGGGCCGCAGGTCTCGACGTCGAGGACCACGCTCTCGTCGGTGGCATCGACGTCGGTCAGGTGCAGTCCGGGGAGGCCGAGGAGGACATCGCAGCGACTGCAACGGTCCAGAGATGTCGAGCAGGGGCACGTAGGATGGGGCATTGTCGAGGTCCTTGAGATCAGCGCGGGTAGATGTCCGCTCATCATCAGGGACCTCGACGCTTATCCCCAGCACCCTTGCCCGATCGGCGTGCCCACACTCAACTCTGAAGAGCCGGTAGAGCCGATGCATTAGAGAGATTCTGTTCCCACTCGAAGATGAGGTTCCGTTCCCGACCAACGGTCGATATAATACCTACAGTAGGTACATTATGGAGGTGGGATACATGAGCACCATCATCTCAAGTCGCGAATTCAACCGCGACGTGTCAGCTGCCAAACGTGCCGCCGAAAACGGGCCGGTTACCATCACTGATCACGGGCGCCCGTCGCACGTACTGCTCACTGTTGAGGAATACGACCGCATCACCGGGCGGGACGAACTGATGGGAGACCGGCTTTGGCGCAACCAGGATCCCACGATCGAGTTCGACCTGCCCCCGCGGCGCATCGAGCCTGAACGGGATCTCGGCCTGTGAGGTATCTGCTCGACACCAACGTTCTCAGTGACGCTCGTCGGCGAACCCACCCTGAACTCAACGAGTGGATTGCCGGACAGCCGCGGACCAGCCTGTCAATCAGCGTCGTCACGTTGCTTGAACTCGAGCGCGGCGTCCTTCGTTTAGAGCGGCGAGACTTCCATGCTGGAATGCACCTCCGCTCATGGCTGACAGACATCGCGACGGCTTTCTCCGGATCAGTCCTTGCTGTCGACGAACATGTTGCTTGCTACGCAGCTCGTCTGCACGTTCCCGATCCAATGCCCGAAATGGATGCCTTGATTGCCGCAACTGCCCTGCAGCATGAACTGACGCTTGTCACCCGAAACATCAGGGACTTCCAAAGCTCAGGCGTGAACCTGCTCGACACCTCAGCGCTGTGAGCGCAGCTTCAAGGAGAGAACTCCGCAGCGTAACTCTTCCAATCGTCGGCGCACGGGATGCCGCGGAGGGCTCTGTTGGCGGCGATGACGATCACTGCGAGCCCGAGAAGCCCGGTGGCAAGCAGTGCGAGGCTGGTCCGGCCCCACGGTTCGAGAAGGAACCCGACGATGAGCGGCGGCAGTGCCGCTGCGCCGAGGTTGATGACGCTGGCTGCACTGTTGAACCGGCCGAGCAGAGTCGGCGGCACAGCCAGCAGCACGTAGCCCATCATGACGGCGTTGAAGACAGGGATGCCAAGAGCGAAGATCCCGATGAGGAGCATGATCTGCCAGGGCGTTCGGGCCCGAGGCAGACGAGCATGAGCAGCCCGCAGACAAGCACGAAGATGTCGCCTCTGAACCATGCCATGAGCCTGCCGGCAAAGGTCGAACCCAGCTGTGGCGCTTCGGCGGCCAGCCCTTCGGCATCCACAAAATCCTGCCCGGACTCATCACCTCGGCGGTCGTGCTCGTCGACGTTCGTCATTGCCATGGCCACCTCCTCTTGATGCTTATACGCCGGAGTATAGGCACCAAGAGGAGGTAATAGGGACCGTCGCAATTATCATCTAACGGCAGATTCGCCACGGAGAAATATCGACCTCTCCTGACGGTCAGCTATTGCCAATACGTTTGATCATTAACATTCCGCTTCCACACCCGGCAGCCACTCCCAATAGTACGCACGCCAGCCATAGAGGTGCGGGCGGCTCACCAGTCTGAACCAACGATGGGATCATCAAGATGATGGCTGCCGCTGAGAGTGCAAACCCGGCAATGCAACAGGCAAGGATAATACTCTTTGTCATTGCACGTCACCCTACTTAAAGCAGTTGCCGACGGTAGTGATAGAGGCGCCGCCGACCGTGGCGTAGGCGCCAATGCAAGCCGCACAGACTGCCGCGCCGACTCCGGTGGCAACGCCAGCGCACGATCCTGCGCAAACTGAGACGATAACGGCGGCAACACCGCCGGAAACGCCAAGGACCGTCGCAACGCAGGCGGCGGTCTTACCGGCACCTGCTGGGACCGCGGTGCCCGGGTCACCGGCTGCAGCTTTGTTAAACTCAGCCTCCGTCAGCACCGCAACTCCAATGTCTTCGTTCTTCACCTGCTTGCCGTTCTGATACTGAGCGAGGTGGTAGAATCCGTCAACATCAGTCAGGAGGGTTTCACTGTAGTCGACGACGTCTCCGTGCGAATCAAGAATGACGGTGAAATTACTCGTAACCGCGTATTCACCTTCAGCCGGGATCGTGACCGACGTAAACTCATCTCCCTCGCTCTCGATGGTGTAGACTTTGGCTTTATCAGCATTCAGCGCACTGCTAGCTGCATGGCTGGCGAATTCACCGCTTTTGAGTTTCTTCACTACGGCAGCGGTGAGATCCCCGGCCTCGCTTCCCGACACCTGAGTCATCTCGGTGACTTCAGAGTTGTCAGCTGCAGCGCATTCGGCTTGCCCCGTTGCCTGAACCCCCTGCTCGGTTGCCAATGCTGGAGAGATCGGCACCAGTGTTCCAGTGACGGCAAGCGCTCCTGCTGTCATAAATGCGGTCAGTCCACTTTTGATTCTCATTTCAGACACCTCTCCTCTGGGATGCGTTCGAGATGGAGTTTTCTGATCCACCGTTTCCCGATGGGGATTACCCCTAATGTCATCGAGCCAGTGCATCAGCGGTAACCTATTTTGACGCTATCGGCTTCAACGTCAAGGGTTCAAGAGGCTTCCCCCTGGATCAAAGTCGTATCAATACTCCATTCGTCATACCGGCGAAGAACGTACGTCAGTCGTAAGGGGTAGAATCTGTACCGCGGTCACCGTCCAGCAGTGTTGCGCGCCCCTACGTATCCGGAAGGACGTAGACGCAGGCACCGCTCGCCACGCTGCGTCGAACCAGGCGATCGGAACCTGACGGGTACTGCGGCGCCATGTTTCTCCGCCGCGTGCGGGGCCAGTCTCATGCCCACTTTGCCGTCACACACTCACCGGCCGGCTGGCGGCACCCGCGCCGGCCTCGCCATCAACCCGACGCGCTGACCTCACAGATTGCGGCCGCCGGAAATCTCCAGCACGGTGCCGGTCATGTAGCTCGACATATCCGAAGCGAGGAACAGCGCGACCTGCGCGACCTCGGCCGGTTCGCCGAATCGGCCGAGCGGGATCTCAGTCAGGCGCTGGGCCAGCACATCGTCCTTCATCGCCTCGATCATCGGGGTGCGGATGAGGCCGGGCTGGATCGCGTTGACGCGCACGCCGGCGAAGCCGACCTCCTTGCATGCCGCCTTCGTCATCCCGACGATCCCGGCCTTGGCTGCCGAGTAGTTCGTCTGCCCCGGATTGCCGACCTTGCCGGAGATCGAGGAGACGTTGACGATCGAGCCGCCTGACTCCTGCCCGCGCATGAGACCTGCGGCGGTTTTGAGCCCGTTCCACGTCCCGCGCAGGTGCACGGAGATGACCTGGTCGAACTGCTCCTCAGTCATCTTGCGCATCGTCGCATCGCGGGTGATGCCGGCATTGTTGACCATGACATCGAGCGACCCGAACGTCTCGACGGCCTTCTGGCACAGGGCTTCGACATCGGCCAAGGCGACGACATCGCAGCCGACCCCGATGGCACGCTCGCCGATCTCCAGACGCCCTGCCGCCTCGGCAACGGCCGACTCGTTGAGGTCTCCGAGCACGAGGTTCGCACCCGCGGCGGCATACGCCTCGGCGATGGCGAACCCGAGGCCCTGGGCGGCACCGGTGATGACGGCGGTGCGCCCAGCGAGCAGCCCGGCGCTCATTCCTCAACCATGAGCGAGACGCTCTCGGCGATGCAGGCCGGGCGCTGCTCGCCGTCGATCTCGATGACGTGGGTCATGATGACCATGACGCCGGCGTCCTTGCGCTCAACGCTGTCGAGGGTGATGGTGTCGCGCACGCGGGCGCCGGAGGGCACCGGCTGCGGGAAGCGGACCTTGTTGAGCCCGTAGTTGATCTTCATCTTCATGCCGGTGACGTCGACGGTGCGCTGGGAGAGCATCGGCAGCAGCGACAGGGTGAGGAAGCCGTGGGCGATGGTGCCGCCGAACGGGCCGGCCTTGGCCTTCTCCTCATCGAGGTGGATCCACTGGTGGTCGTCGGTCGCATCGGCGAAGAGCTGGATCCGATCCTGGTCGATCGTCACCCAGTCGCTTGAGCCGACTTCCTGTCCCACGAGCTTCTCCAGCTCGGCGATCCCGTTGATCTCACGCACCATTGCTACTCCTTCATCGCCGCAGGCGGCACTTGCGCGGCCCGCCCGATTCGCACCGTGGCAGGCCGCAGTCGTCTTGTATCAGGCCGCGGCCGGCGCCTCGGCCCACCGCGTCCGAGGTCAGTCTAATGGGTTAGGGTGACAGACGACACACCTGGTGACAGCTGACTGGAGGCATGATGGTCCGCAATCTCGGCCCGGAGGGAACCGACCGCTCCGACGTCGTCGACATCACCGATGCGACCGTCATGCCCGCCGACCCGCACGCTGTGCCTGTCCGCCCGGCGGTCAGCGTGCTGCTCATCCGCGACGGCGCTGATGGCCTGGAGGTCTTCGTCCAGCACCGGGTGGCGACGATGGACTTCGCCGCAGGCGTCGTCGTCTATCCCGGCGGCCGGGTCGATCCGATCGATGAGGAGACCGGGGCGAACCTTGCGACCGCGCCCGAGGTGGTGGACGCCCATGAGCAGGCGTGGCACCTGAGTGCGTGTGAGGATCTGCCGGGAGGTGCCCGGACGCTCATGGCGTGTGCGATGCGCGAGGTCGCCGAGGAGGCCGGCGTCGTGCTGGCTGCTGAGGACCTCAAGCCGTGGGCGAACTGGGTGACCCCGCCGGGACGCTCCCGGCGCTTCGACACCTACTTCTTCGTCTCCGCGCCGGAGGACGCCGATGCCGCGGTGCATCAGACGACGGAGGCGGAGAACTCCGAGTGGATGAACGTCAAGCACATCATCGCCGAGGAGGAGGCGCAGCGCCTTAAGCTCATGCGCCCGACGCTGGCGCTGCTCGGTGAGATCGACGCGCGCGGCTCGGTCGAGGCGGTCATGGGCAGCGATCACGAGATCGTGCCGGTCAAGCCGCGCGAACCCGGCAAGCACAGCTGACCGTCGGCGGTCAGCGTGATTCGAGGACGAGGATCGCCAGCTGCACCCGGCTGGTGACCCCGAGCTTGTCGAAGATCCGGCCGAGATAGGTCTTGACCGTCGACAGCGACAGGAACAGCCGCTGGCAGATCTCGGCATTCGACAGCCCGTCAGCCACCGCCTCGGCGATCTCACGCTCGCGCTCACTCAGGCCTGCCAGCGGATCGGTGCGCGCGCGGCTGCGCCCGGCCAGCTCGAGCAGGCTGGTCAGCACAGCTGGGCTGACCGCCCGGGTGCCCGCCGCAGCCGAGCGTACAGCAGCCGTCAGCTCGGCTGGCGGGGTGTCCTTGAGGAGGAAGCCGGTCGCCCCGGCGGCGAGCGCATCGAGGATGTAGTCATCGGTGTCGAAGGCGGTGAGCACGAGGATCTGCGGAGCGGCAGGTTCGGCTGTGATCTGCGCGGTGGCGGTGACGCCGTCGAGTCCGGGCATCCGGATGTCCATGAGCACGACATCAGCCTGCCAGTCTGCCCAGCCGGCCACCGCCTCGGCGCCGGTGGCCGCCTCGGCGACGACCTCGATGTCAGCGGCGGAGCTGAGGATGAGCCGCAGGCCCGAGCGCACGAGCGGCTCGTCATCGACAACGGCGACACGGATCATGTCCATGGCACCTCCGCTCGCAGGATGAAGGAACCCGCTGCCCGGCCAGCCTCCAGGGTGCCGCCGATGAGCCGCAGCCGCTCGTCGAGCCCGATGAGGCCGTAACCGGGATCGGCCGATTCCCAACCGGGCCCGAGGCGATTCTCCACCTGGACGAGCAGGCGGTCGCCGGCTTGCCGCACCGTGGCGGTCGCGTCGTGTCCGGGTGCGTGCTTGCGCGCATTCGTCAGCCCTTCCTGCAGCACCCGGTACACCGTGTGGGCTGCCAGCGCCGGGCCGGCCTGCACCTGGTCGGCAGTCAGCGGGGTCTGCCAGTCGATCGGGCCGAGCCGGTCGAAGTTGAGCTGCGGTTCGGTGCCTGCCGGTTCCTCGCGCAGGGTGGTGAGCACCGCCCGCAGGTCAGCCCCCGCCTCGCGCGCGGCCTCCCGGACCGTGCCGGCGACCGCGGCTGCTGCGGCGGGGTCCTTCGCCGCCTGACATTCGAGGGCACCGGCGTGCATGGCGATGATGCTGAGCCGATGGGAGAGAGTGTCGTGGACGTCGCGGGCGATGCGCAGGCGCTCGGCGCTGCGGGCTCGGCTGCGCGCCTCCTCGACCTCGCGGGCACGGGATTCGCGTTTGAGCCTGCGCACCACACCGGTGAACACGGCGGTGACGGTGATGACGACGAATCCGGCGACGGCGACGACCCGCTCGGCCGTGTCCGAACCGGCGGGCATGAACAGCAGCGTGATGACAGCGGCTGCGGCCATGCTCCCTGCTGCTGTGGCCGGCCAGCGCCACGGGGAGCGGGCGCACATGGAGAACAGCACCCACAGCGCCAGCGGCGCACCCAGCGGGGAGAACCCGCCAAGGACGATGACACCGGCACCGCAGACGAGCGCGACCCAACCGCGGTGCAGCGCACCGATGGCCAGGATGATCGCCGCGACTCCGCACAGCACGTAGATGACGGCCGTACGCCCAAGCTCCGCGTCGCTGGGCACCGGCTCGGTCTCCAGTCGGATCCCGAAGTCGAGAACGAACAGCAGCCCACCGAGGACTGCCCCGATGATGATGACCGCTGCGCGGCTGAGGAAACGGAGCATAGCGGTTCGATCCTACGTGTCAGCCCGGCCGGCCCGGTGTCGGCCGAAGGTACCGATCATCTCAAGCCGATGGCCGATACCGCAGCGCTCGGCACTCGATGAGGCTTGAGGGCATGACCGCTTTTCATCGTCTTGCCCGCACCGCTCCCGGCTACCGCTGGTGGCGTCCGCTGGCCACCATCGTCCTGTTCATCGCCTCCTACGCCGTCATCGTGTTCGCCGGCATCGCCGCCTGCGCCATCTGGATGGTCACCGGCGGCCCCGGCGGTGAGAGCATCGACGCCGCCCTGCGCTCACCGGGTGACCTGCACGCTCCGCTGGCCCAGATCGTGATGCTGATGTTCATCGTCCTCTTCATCCCGGCCGCTCTCATCGCCGTCCGGTTCGGCGCCGGCCAGCCGCCCGGCACGCTCATCTCGGTGGCCGGCCGGATCCGCTGGCGGCTGCTGGGGCTCGCCGTCGGGCTCGCCGCTCCCCTCGTGCTGCTCGCCCACACCCTCGGAACCGCGTTCTTCGCTGATGACGGCTTCGGCCTGCTGCGCGTCAGTACACAGTTCCCGCTGCTGCTGGCCGTCGCAGTGCTGATCGTCCCGCTCCAGGCATTCGCCGAGGAGCTCGTCTTCCGCGGACTCCTCCCGCAGATCATCGGCAGCTGGCTGCGCAATCCGCTGTGGGCCTACCTGCTGCCGATCCCGCTGTTCGTTGCCGGCCACCTGTACTCGTGGCCCGGCCTTCTGGATATCGCCGTCTTCGCTGCCGCGGCGGGCCTGCTCACGTACCGCTCCGGTGGTCTGGAACTGGCGATCGGCTTGCACATCGTCGGCAACAGCTCGATCTTCATCCTCGGGGCACTCGGTCTCGCCGACCTCAACGCCGTCAACGTCGCCCCCGGCGCGGTTGCCGTTTCAATCGCGACGACCGTCGTCTTCACCGCCACGGCACTGCACTTCTGCCCGCCGTTGGTTCGGCGTGCTCAGGAGACGCAGAGTGCGTGGCCTGCCGACCGGTCCCGAGGTGCCGGCAGCGATTCCGAGATCCGCGCCGGCGAGCAGACGGAGACGGCAGCGGAGTCGCTCACCTTCCGCTGATGGCATGTGCTGGGTGCAGTCGGCTGACGGACAGTCGTCGGTCAGCCAGCCGGCTGTCAAGTCGTCGACTGCGCTCGGCGCTCCTGGTCCTTGCGGCGGCCGACGACCTCGGCGATCCACCAGAGCCCGGTCCACAGCACGAACATGAGGGCCAGCCCCCATGCCAGGATCGCGACGAAGCCGATGCTCCTCCAGCCTTCGGTGGCTGTCATCGCCATGATCGACAGGACGACTGCAACGGCGAGCACGAGACCGGAGATGATCGCGGTGATGCGCAGCGCCAGCGGAGCGCGGGGCTTCCGGCCGCTGGGAGTGGAACCGCTCTGAGCGCGGTGACCTGGGGCGATGTCGGGGGATGTCGGGGAGCTGTCCATTTCGTCAGTCTAACCCCGTCATCTGCACCGCGATCTTCACAAGCCCCACCTGCGGCAGGTCAGTCAGGTCATCGAGTGGGATCCAGGCGGCCCGGTCGCTCGACCCGCCGACCTCGTGGCGCAGACGGTCGCAGGTGACAGTGCCGGCGTGGACAGTTCACGGCAATAGCATTGCTGCGCCAGTCGCCGCTTCTGAATGCGTGGCAACAGGTTCCCAATGATCACCTATGTGAACTCAAGGTGAACTCTGTATCCGCCTCGCACGACACCTTTCACACCGCGCTACATTCGAATCATCGCGCCGCGTTCACACGGAACGGGGCCAATGATGAAGATCTCCCACATGAAGACGTCCCCAACTGACTCTGATTGCGCACCGACCTCGCCGATTCGGCGCGTGAGTGTGTGGCGGATCGCCGTCTATCGACGCTGGCTTGTACTGGACACCTCGTCGGCTTTCGGTGAGGCGATCAAGACCTTCGTCTTCCCGATGCTGGCCCTCATCGCCACCGGCGACCCGGCTGCGGCCGGTGTCGTCGGGGCGACCGGCACCGTCATCCTCGCGATCTCCGATCTCATCGGCGGCAACCTCGCCGACCGCTTTTCCAAGCTACGGCTGCTGACCTTGATCGCCGTCTCCGGCTGTGTGCTCGGCGTCGCCTGGTGGGTCTGCATGATGCTCGGCGCCGGAACGCACACATGGCTGCTGCTGTTCTTCACCGCGCTGTACTCGATCCGCTACGGATTGACCGGTTCAGCCTCGACTGGTCTGCTTGTCGAACTGCTCGACGAAGGCCATGTCGGCCCGGCGCTGGCGGCCAATCAGGGACGTGACGCGACGATCTCCCTGACCGGTGCACCACTGGGCGGGCTCATCCTCGGCTTCGCCACCTTGCTGGCCGCACCCGTGCTGCTGCTCCTCGACCTCATTGCGGTGGTTGCCGCGCTGCGGCTGCGCGGCAAGCGGTGTGATGCGGACGCGGTCGCACGTGATGGTGAGGCACTGGCTGACAGCGGCGCTGGATCGGTCGGCGAGCAGGCTGACGGCGACCACGAGGCCGACTCCGACGTTGATGACGGCCCAGCAGAACCTGCCGGCTTCTTCACCCAATCCATTGCAGGCTTCCGCTGGATCGCCGCCCGCACTGACGTGCTCGGCGGGCTTGCCGCGGCTGTGCTCTTGAGCATGGGCTTGGGTGTAGCGATCACCACTCAGCTGTATTCGCTGCAGCAGCAGGGCTATCCGGTCTCCCTCATCGGCGTCGTTTCATCGGCGATGGGAGCAGGCATGCTGCTGGGTTCGACTTTCGCCGGCCGCCTCATGACCCGTTTCCGAGGCGGCATCCTCGTTCTTGTCTGCGGGCTGGTCATGCTCGTCTGCCTCGCCCTGCTGGCCTGGTTCGATACGCCCTGGCAGATCATGCTCCTCATCGGCATCTTCGCTCTCGGCATCCCGGTCTTCAACGCCGTCATGATGGGCTATGTGCTGCTGGCCGTCCCTCCGGCGCTACTCGGCCGCGTCAACAGCGCCGCCAGCGTCATCAACCTCGGTGCCGCAGCACTGCCGCCGCTCATCGTCGGGTTCCTGCTCGCACGGTGGGGACGGACCAGTCTCGTGCTGCTTGCCACCGGGCTGCTCGGACTCGCGGTGATCGTCATCGCAGCCAACACTGCCCTGCGCGGCATCCCGCGCACCGACGATTGGAAGAGCTACGCCGACGCATTCGGCACGTAACCCGCCGGTTCCAGCGACTCGTATCACGGCGAACCCAGCCCCGCCATCTCCACCGCGATCTTCACAAGCCCCACCTGCGGCAGGTCAGCCAGCTCATCGAGCGGGATCCAGGCGGCCCGGTCGCTCGACCCGCCGACCTCGTGGCGTAGCTGCCCGCCGGTGACTCTGGCGGTGTAGATGATGCGCAGTGCGTGCAGGGTCTTGCCGGGTTTGAGCCGGCGCTCGCCGGGCACCACGAGCGAATCGATGCCGAGCAGCTCGCCCAAGGCGACCTCATAGCCGGTCTCCTCATACACCTCGCGCACGGCGGCATCGGCCGGGTCCTCACCCTCCTCGAGTCCGCCGCCGGGCATCGACCACAGCGGCGCGGGCCCTTCGATCCAGCGGGACATGAGCAGGCGACGCTCATCATCGACGATGACGCAGTAGGCTCCCACACGCAGACGCATACCGTCAGATTACGGCACCACCGGTTCGCTGTGAGCGAGAACACCCGTGCGGCTATAGGCATCTGACGGCCACCGGAGTATTGTGGTGCTTTCGCCGGTCGGCCCGCCGGCACTGTGCAGCTGCCCGCAGACTCACGACTGCCCGCCGCTGCGTCCACCTGCCAGCACCCACGCCGCAGGCGTGCCATGATCTGCCTCCCGCCACTGCCGACGGGAGGTCCGCTCGCCGCCTACGGCCACCGCCTCGGCGGCGTCAACCACCCGCATCAGGGGAGACATGCTGCTCACGCTGCTCAAACGGTACCTGCGCCCCTACAGCGGGGCGCTCATCCTCGTGCTCATCTTCGAATTCGTCCAGTCCCTGGCCGCGCTCTACCTGCCAACCCTCAACGCCCACATCGTCGACCGTGGCGTCGCGCAGGCCGATGTGCCGCTCATCTGGCGCCTCGGCGGGCTCATGCTGCTGGTGAGCTTCGTGCAGCTGGCGGCCATGATCATCGCCGTGTACTTCGGTGCGCGCACTGCGATGCGCGCCGGCCGCGACCTGCGCCGCGACGTCTTCCACACCGGCCAGTCCTTCTCCCAGCACGAGGTCGCCCGCTTCGGTGCGGCCACCCTCATCACCCGCAACACCAACGACGTCCAGCAGGTGCAGATGCTCATCCTCATGAGCTGCACGATGCTCGTCATGGCGCCGATGATGGCGCTGGGCGGGATCATCATGGCGCTGAGTCAGGATCTGCGGCTGTCCTGGCTCATCCTCGTGGCCGTGCCGCTGCTGCTCGTGGCGCTCGGCATCCTCATCGCCCGGATGATCCCGCAGTTCCGCGTCATGCAGACCCGGATCGACAGGATCAACGCCGTCGCCCGCGAGCAGCTCACCGGCATCCGCGACATCCGCGCCTTCGTCCGCGAGGCCACCGAGAAGCGGCGCTTCGACATCGCCAACCGAGAGCTGACGGAGACGAACTACCGGGTGGGCATGCTGTTCGCGCTCATGTTCCCGCTCGTCATGGGGATCCTGCAGGTGTCCTCGGTCGCCGTCATCTGGTTCGGCGCGCTGCAGGTCGAGGCCGGCATCACCGAGGTCGGCACGATGATGGCGTTCATGCAGTACCTCATGCAGATCCTCATGGGCGTCATGATGGCGACGTTCATGACGATGATGATCCCGCGCGCGGCGGTCTCCGCCAAGCGCATCAGCGAGGTCCTCGACACCGCCCCGACCGTGCTGCCGCCGGCTGAAGCCGTGACCGAGGTGCCGGCGCCGGGAGCCGTCGAGCTCACCGCTGCGACGTTCGGGTTCCCCGGAGCCGAGGCGCCGGTGCTGCGCGATGTCAGCGTCACCTTCGCGCCGGGGACGACGACGGCAATCATCGGCTCGACCGGGGCCGGGAAGTCGACGCTGCTCGGGCTCATCCCGCGGCTGTTCGATGTGCAGTCCGGGACGGTGGAGGTCGGCGGTGTCGACGTCCGCCGGCTCGATCCCGCGGTGCTGCACGGGCAGATCGGCCTGGTGCCGCAGAAGGCCTTCCTGTTCTCCGGCACGGTCGCCTCGAATCTGCGCTACGGCAATCCGGAGGCCACCGATGCGCAGCTGTGGCAGGCCCTGGAGGTTGCGCAGGCGGCCGGCTTCGTCGCTGAGATGGACGGCGGGCTTCAGGCGCGCATCGCACAGGGCGGGCAGAACGTCTCCGGCGGGCAGCGGCAGCGCCTGGCGATCGCCCGCGCACTCGTAGCGAACCCGCCGGTGCTGCTCTTCGACGACTCCTTCTCCGCGCTCGACGCGGAGACCGATGCCCGGCTGCGGGCCGGTCTCGATGAGCACTTCGGGCACACGACGCGGATCATCGTCGCCCAGCGCGTCGCCTCGATCACCGACGCCGATCAGATCATCGTCCTCGATGACGGCGTCGTCGTCGGCACCGGCACGCATGCGGAGCTCGCCGAGAGCAACGAGGTCTACCGCGAGATCGTCGAATCCCAGCGCAGCGTCGGGAGTGCACTGTGAGCCACCAGAACCCGGAAGAGCAGAAGCGCGCCGCGAGCCTGCAGACCGGCGAGGCGCCGGACCAGGCCAACCCGGCAACCGCCTCGGGAACGGCAAACCCAGCGACCGCCTCGGGAACGGCAAACCCGGCGACCGCCTCGGGAGGGGCGTTCGACGACGAGGACCACCAGCCGCCGCCATCGGCAGGCGACTGGGGCTCAGAGGCGATGGGCAAGCCGAAGGCCTTCTGGCCGAACTTCACGCGACTCGCCGGCTGGTTCCGGCCGCACAGCCTGCTGCTGTTGCTGGCGCTCATCTCCGGGATCGCCGCCGTCATCCTCACCGCGCTCAGCCCGAAGATCCTCGGCCAGGCGACGAACATCGTCTTCGAAGGCGCCGTCGCCTCGCGGCTGCCGGCCGGGGTGAGCCAGGATCAGCTCGTCGAGCAGCTGCGCGCCGAGGGCCGCACGACCGAGGCCGACATGCTCGCAGCCATGCACATCACCCCAGGTCAGGGCATGGATATCCCGGAGCTGGGGCGCACGCTGCTGCTGGCGCTGGTCGTCGTGGCGGGCGGGTCGCTCATGCTGTGGGCGATGTCGGCGCTCGTGAATGTCGTCATCCAGCGGGTGATGCGGCTCATGCGCACGCGGATCGAGGACAAGATCCACCAGGTGCCGCTGTCGTACTACGACCGGATGCAGCGCGGGGATCTGCTCTCGCGGCTGACGAACGACCTCGACAATCTGAGCCAGGTGCTCAACCAGTCGGTCTCGCAGATCGTCAACGCTCTGCTGACGGTCGCCGCTGTGCTCGTCATGATGCTGACGATCTCGATGAAGCTCACGCTCGTCGCGCTGCTGTCGATCCCGCTCATCGCGGTGGTCGCCGGCTTCGTCGCGACGCGGTCGCAGAAGCAGTTCGTCACCCAGTGGGCGCAGACCGGCAAGCTCAATGCGCGGGTCGAGGAGTCGTTCACCGGGCATGCGCTCGTGCAGGTGTTCGGCCGCAGCGATGACGTGCAGCAGGCCTTCGACGACGAGAACGAGAAGGTCTATGAGGCCAGCTTCAAGGCGCAGTTCCTCTCCGGCGTGCTGATGCCGATGATGATGTTCCTGGGCAACCTCGTATACGTCGCCGTCGCCGTGGTCGGCGGTGTCATGGTGGCGACTGGGTCGCTGCGGATCGGCGATGTGCAGGCGTTCATCCAGTATTCGCGGCAGTTCATGCAGCCGCTCGGGCAGCTCGGCGGGATGGCTGCGCAGCTGCAGTCGGCGGTCGCCAGCGCCGAGCGGGTCTTCGAGTTCCTCGATGTCGAAGAGGAGGTCGTCGACCCGGATCCGGTGGCAGGTGCGCAGCCGGTGCGCGGAGCGATCGAGTTCGAGCATGTCCGCTTCTCCTACTCCCCCGACAGTGAGCTCATCCGCGACATGAACCTCTCCGTGCAGCCGGGGCAGACGGTCGCGATCGTCGGACCGACCGGTGCCGGGAAGACGACGCTGGTGAATCTGCTCATGCGGTTCTATGAGCTCGACGGCGGGCGGATCCTGTTCGACGGTGTCGACACGGCGGACATGTCGCGGGCCGAGGTGCGGCACCGGATGGGCATGGTGCTGCAGGATACGTGGCTGTTCGGCGGGACCATCGCGGAGAACATCGCCTACGGCAACCCCGATGCCAGCGACGACGAGGTGCTGCGCGCGGCCGAAGCGACCTATGTCGACCGGTTCGTCCGCAGCCTGCCCGCCGGCTATGACACGGTGCTCGATGAGGACGGCACGAGCCTGTCGGCTGGTGAGAAGCAGCTGCTGACCATCGCCCGCGCCTTCGTCGCTGATCCCCCGGTGCTCATCCTCGATGAGGCGACCTCCTCAGTCGACACCCGCACCGAGGTGCTCGTCCAGGAGGCGATGCATGCGCTGCGGGCCGGGCGGACGAGTTTCGTCATCGCCCACCGGCTCTCGACGATCCGCGATGCTGACGTCATCGTCGTCATGGAACACGGCGACATCGTCGAGCAGGGTTCGCATGCGCAGCTCATCGCCGCCGACGGCGCCTATGCCGGGCTGTACCGTGCGCAGTTCGCGCAGGCTGTGGCTACCGGCGAAGAGGAGTAGTTGGCTGGGGGCGGTCGGCGGTGCCCACGGGGCTGCACTGCAGCTCCAGCGGCCTCCCCGGAGGACCGCCGGACTCAGTCCTTGCGCGCTTTGAGCTCGGCCATTAGCCGGGTGCCGCACAAATCGGGATGGATGCCCGGTTGATCTGAGTCAGTCAGGGACTGCCAGGTCGCGCGCCGACTGCCGTTGGGCGTTTTCAAACGCGGGCGCCATCTGGTTGATGCTCTCCGCGTCGATGTTGAGAGCACGAGCGACTGCAGCCCAGTCGCGTGTTGCGACCTCTACTTCCTTGACGATCCGTACGACGGTTCTGCGGCTCGCGTTGAACTCCGCATGCGCCTCGACGAGCGAGTGCAGCTGTCGGTCAGTCGGGTCGTCCTGTGGCGTCAGCGGTGTTGCCTCCACTTGTTCGGGGTGCGGGTAGGGATTGAGGTCAAAGGCAGGTGACGATGACCATTGTCGTTGGACGTGCAAGAGGCCGTAATTGCGCAGGTGATCGTCGACGTTGCTGATGAGGACATTGAACGCAGCCTGGCGGACAATCCGTTCACCCTCTTTGCGCTTGTCTCTCACATGAAACAGGACGAATGACGCAAGATCGGTGTACGGAACGCCGTACGTGTCGGTGGAGAGCATGAGCGTCTGAGCACTCCAGTAACCGATCTTGCCTCCTTCAGGCGTTCGATCGAACCGCTTGGCAACGAACGCTGATGATCCCTCGTGCAGTGCACAGACGCGGCTATCGCTCACCGGCAGACCCGCTCTGCGCGCGAGAGTGTGCGCGACGCCCTCCCAAGCGCCGACGTCCCAACGGTCATCCTGGGCGGGAAATTTGGCAATCGCCAGGGTCCCATCACTGAACGCGACCGCAGCCTTCGGCCGGGCACCGCCCTGCGACGTTCCTAGCGGGAGGAGCTTGAGCGCCTCAGGATCAGTGAGCTCACTGCCCGAATCGAAGGCGCGTATCGCGCTTGCCAGGCGCGGCAGAATGCCGAGATCGGGAACCTCGATATCCGGGGTGCCGGCATCGAAACTGAGGTTTCCCTGCCGCGTATTGTTCGGTATGAGCGTCAGAAGGTCGAAATCTGTCAGACGTGTGACTGCCAGCCCCCGCCGCCTTGCCTCGATCGAGACAAGGCGCCGTCCCCAGGCATCGGGCATTGCGTCTCCGATCCCGGGAAACACGTTCAGATGCGCTGGTGGATGCGACCAGCCCCGATGCAGGGGAAGGTCAGGGCTGATCTCTGTGGACGCCGGCAGCGCCAGGTAGTCCGGGTCGTAGGCGAAGGACAGTCTCTGACTGACGAGGGCAGCAGGGTTTTCGGCCAGTGTGCCGCACCGAACAGTCTCACCACTCGGCAGCGCGACGCTGACTGCGACACTTCGGCTCTCATTCATCGGATCCGCTCCCGGTTCATCATGTAGGCCCGCGCTTGGCCAAGGTCGTGACGCAGGGGGTCGATCGAGTCGACGAGAATCCTGTTGATCCCCAGCACCGCCATCACTGACATGACAGAGGCGAGCTTCGTCGTACCCTCCCCGGTTTCGATGCTTCGGAGCGTCGATCGACCGATGCCAGCTCGGTCGGCCAGCTCAGCAGCAGTCATTCCACGCACCTTGCGCCAATTGCGGATGTGCACGCCCAGCTGTTTCAGGTCTCGGTCGAGATACGGATTCGAGTGTGCCATAGCGCCCTTAATGATCAGTCTGTCCACCATTATATAGGTTAATGACTCGTCTATTAATCATTAGAGAAAGGGCAATCGCATACTCAGTCCATGCGGGGTGTGGGCTCAGCCCTTGCGCGCTCTGAGCTCGGCCATCCGCTTCTCGACTGCCTGCTGCTGTTCGGGTCCGCCGATGAGCGAGCGGATCGCGTCCTGTTCGGCGGCGAATCCCGCTGTGAGATCGGCGGTGGCGGCCAGGTCGACGAGCTGCTTGGCTGCCTGCAGAGCCGGGCGGGACTTCTCGGCCAGCTCGCGGCCGAGGGCGAGCGCTGCGGCGTTGGCGTCATCGGCGAGTTCGTCGACCATGCCCCACGCGAATGCGGTGTCGGCGTCGATGACGCGGCCGGTGAGGATCGCCAGCTTGGCCCGGCCGGGCCCGATGAGCCGGGTGAGCAGCTGAGTGCCGCACATGTCGGGGATGATCCCCCAGTTGACCTCCATCATCGAGGCCTTGAGCTCGCGGCTGGCGATGCGCACGTCGGCGCCGAGGGCGATCTGCAGTCCGCCGCCGTAGGCGACCGACTGCACAGCGGCGATGACCGGGGCGGGCACGAGCGACCATACATGCACGCACTGCTGAGCCAGGGCGCGGGCGGCGCCGAGGGGCTTCTCGGACTCCGGTGATCCCCCGCCGCCGGAGACCATCCGGCCGAATTCGCTGACATCGAGGCCAGCGCAGAACGCCCGGCCGCGCCCGGAGAGCACGACGGCGCTGACATCATCGCGGTCGATGAGGTCCGTGCCGATCTCGACGAGGTCGGCCATCACCTCGCCGGTGAGCGAGTTGAGGGTCTCGGCCCGGTCGATTTCGACGTGGGCGAGGCCATCGGTGACGGTGAGGACGACGGTGCCGTGGGAGGCGCGGGTCTCGGTCATGGTGTTCCTTTGCAGGCCAGGGGCAGGCGGGGCGGTGCCGTCAGCCTATCCCGAGAACCGCCTCGGGAACCGATTCCGGCTTGGGTCGGTCACGGATTCAGGGAAGTCGCCGGTGCTGGGCGCGGCGCCTCCCTTTTGTTGATCGTCTCGTCAATGGTTCTGACCAGCAGCTGCGTCGTTTCGAGGCGGTGCAGTGTCAGTAAGGTCCCACTTTCGTTCGCATCGGTGACGGCGCAGGTCAGAGGGCAGGAGTCAGTCAAGGACACTTGCATTCATACACAGGGAGGAGGACAGTGGGAACCGGAGTGGACGCCGTGCCCGCCGGAAAGGTCAGCGATGTGCAGGCTCGTCGGTCTCAGCGCTGGGCGGCAGCGCGTGGAAGCGACAGTCTGGCTGAACGCCGTGCTCGCCGCCGACGACGAGCTCTGCGCACTGCGCTATCCCGGCACCCACGAACTCCATCTGCTCAGCCGCGAGATTCCGGCCCTCCCGCGGACCGGCCGGTCACCCGCATCACGCAGCCCCCGCCTCGGCGACGGGACGCAGCCCGACCCCACCGTCACCCGCACCTGAACGCAGACACGCACACGAGAAGGAGTACAGAACATGACGACGATCGCCGAGCACATCATCCGCACCCTCGCCGACCACGGGGTCGAGCAGTCCTGGGGTGTCGTGGGCGATGCGCTCAATCCGCTGACCGATGCGATCCGCCGCGATGGGCGGATTCAGTGGATCGGGGTGCGGCACGAGGAGGCGGCCGCCTTCGCCGCGGCCGCGCAGGCGCAGCTGAGCAACCGGATCGGGCTGTGCATGGGCACCGTCGGGCCGGGTTCAGTCCATCTACTCAACGGCCTGTATGACGCGAAGAAGTCCCACGCCCCGGTGCTGGCGATCTGCGGGCAGGTGCCGAGTGCCGAGGCCGGCAGCGACTACTTCCAGGAGGTCAACAACGACCTGCTGTTTCCGATGTCGCCGTGTACAACCAGACGATCACCTCCGCTGAGCAGGTGCCGCACATGCTCGAACAGGCGATCAACACCGCCTACGCCGAATCCGGCGTCGCGGTGCTGACACTCCCCGGCGACCTCGGCACCCTCGAACTCGACGATCCGGTCGAGCCGGCCCTCGCCGGTCCCCTGCCGGCCGGGGCACCGGCGGCAGCCCAACTCGATGACGCGGCTGCCGCACTCAACGACGCGAAGGCCGTCACGGTGCTCGCCGGCGTCGGGGCACGGGAGTCCCGGGCCGAGGTGCTCGCGCTGTGCGAGACGCTCAACGCGCCGATGGTCGTGACCATCAAGGGCAAGGACGCCTTCGACGACAACCCCTTCAGCGTCGGGCAGTCCGGGCTCATCGGCAATCCGGCCGCAGCCGAGGCCTTCGACGGCTGCGATGTGCTGCTCATGCTCGGCACCGACTTCCCGTACCGCGAGTGGTTCCCCGAGGGCAAAACCGTCATCCAGGTCGACGTGCGCCCGTCCCACATCGGCCGGCGCACCCAGGTGAACCTGCCGCTGGTCGGCGATGTCGGCGAGACGCTGCGGGCCCTGCAGCCCCGGCTGCAGCCGAAGAAGGACGACAAACTGCTGACCAAGGTGCAGAAGCGCTACGCCGACTGGCGCAAGCACCAGGGCATCCTGTCCGATCCCGAGGGCGGCACTGCCTCGATCCTCGAGCGGATTCGCGGGCTGTTCGACAACCCCGATGACCGGATCCGCCCGGAGATGGTCGGCGCGCTGCTCGATGAGCTCGCCCCGGCCGACGCAGTCTTCACCACGGATACGGGCATGTCGACGGTGTGGATGTCGCGGTTCATCAGCATGAGCGATGAGCGCAGGCTGCTCGGTTCGTTCAATCTCGGTTCGATGGCCAATGCGCTCCCCCAGGCCCTCGGTGCACAGGCTCTCGACCGGTCGCGGCCGGTGGTGGCGATGTGCGGTGACGGCGGACTCATGATGCTGCTCGGCGATATGCGCACCGCGGTCACCTATGATCTGCCGGTCGTTGCGGTCGTCTTCAACAACTCCCGGCTCGGCATGGTCAAGCTCGAACAGGAGCAGGGCGGGCTGCCGGAGTTCGGCACTGAGCTCGACAACCCGGACTTCGCAGCCGTCGCCACGGCCATGGGGTGGACCGCACGCCGGGTGGAGGAGCCGGAGGATCTGGAGGAGTCGCTGCGCTGGGCGTTTGCGCAGAAGTCCCCGGTGCTCATCGTTGTACTGACGAACCCCGAGGAGATCTCCGTGCCGCCGAAGCCGACGGTCGAACAGGGCTGGGGCTTCGCGATCGCGAAGGTCAAGGAGACCCTCGAGAGCCGCCGCTGACGCACAGCGGTTCGCCGGAGTGACGTACCGGCCCGGCGCCCTGGTCTCACCGAGGCCAGGGCGCCGGTGTGTGCGGGGACGGGTGGATCGACGTTGAGTGCCAGATTCAGAGTGCTTGATTCAGCAGTCAACGTCGACGTTTCACCCGATTCATCGACGTTGACTGCAAAATCCAGAACCGAGGATTCAGCAGTCAGCGCGGGTGGCTGGCGGCACCGCTCAGCCTGGCACCTCTCAGCGCGGCACCAGGGTGCCGATCCGTTCGGCGGCGTCCTCCGCCTCGGGCGTGGTGAACACGATCGCCTTGCCGGCGGTTCGGTGGATGATGAGTGCTGGCCCGTCGCGCAGCACGAAGCCCTTGGCGGTCTTGTTCGACCGCCATCCCCAGCCGAGGTAGTCGCCGAGCGGGTCGACGCGAGTGGCCTCGACGCCGGTGATGTCCTCGCGCGGAATGATCGCGCGCGGGAATCCCAGGACCGAGGCGGTGGTCACCCCGGTCTCGTCGATGCGCAGGCGGGCGGCGAAGAGCGGGACGGCGAGGACGATGACGACGATCGTGCAGGCGAGCATGAACCAGCCGACCTCCGACCAGAAGGCGATGGTGAGACCGGCCACCATCGCGATGCTCGCGGCGAGGATGACCGCCGGCAGCGGCGAGAGCGCGGTGGTGACGCTCCAGGGGGATGTGGGAGCCATGTTCTCACCCTACACACGCCCGCGGCGCCGGTTCCGATCGTTCGGAACCGGCGCCTCGGGGACGGGATCACCGGCTGGAAGTCACCAGCCGGGATTCACCAGCAGAGACTCAAGACCCGAGCCTCAGACGCGGTTGAGCAGCGGTTCGAAGTGCTCGCCGACGAGCTCGGGACGGTCGAGCGGCAGCACGGCGGAGACGTACTGGTCGGGCCGGACGATGACGACGGCGCCCTCGCGGGAGATCTCGCGCATCGCGAAGATGTCGCCGGCGAGGTGGCGGTCGCTCTCATGGGTGTCCTGCGGGGCGATCGCGAAGACCTTCTCCTGGTCGATGAGCTCGTACGGGCCGACCTTCGGGCGGAACACGTCGGGCACATCGGTGACCTCGAACTCGTGATGCGCCTGCTGGTAGACGACCTTGACGTCGAAGAGCGCATCCGGATCCGCGCCGGCCGGCGTGTGCACGCGCAGCGGCGAGGCGGCGTCGCCTTCCATCCAGTCGGCCCAGGCGGCGAGCTTCGAGTCCGCAGCGCCTGCTGCCGGGGCGTCGGCGAAGACGTAGATCCGCCAGCGACCATCGGCCCGGGCGTGGTGGCCCAGGTGCAGCGGCACCGCATCGGCCACCCGCACCACCGGGGCCGACGTGAAACGCTTGCCCAGCGGGAAGCCTGCGGCCAGCTGCTGGTGCTCGGCACTGCCGGTGAGCGGGGCGGAGTCGTATTCGGTCATGAAACCGGCCGGGAACTCGGCGGTCTTGACGTAGAAGTCGGCGAGGAAGGCGGGGTCTTCGAACTCGCTGGACTTCTTCGCCATGAGCGTCGACCATTCCTTATCGAAGTCGATGAGGTTCTGGGCGACCGGCTGGCGCTCGCGCGAGTAGGTGCGCAGCAGCCCCTCAGGCGCCAGGCCGGAGAGCACGTGGCCGAGCTTCCAGGCGATGTTGAACCCGTCCTGCATCGAGACGTTCATGCCCTGCCCGGCCTTCGCCGAGTGGGTGTGGCAGGCGTCGCCGGTGATGAAGACGCGCGGGGTGCGCTCATCGCCGTCGTCGATGTCGTCGAACCGGTCGGTCACCCGGTGGCCGACCTCGTAGACGGAGTACCAGGCGACGTTCTTGACGTCGAGGGAGTACGGGTGGATGATCGCGTTCGCCTTGGCAATGGTGTCCTCGACGGTCGTCTTGCGGATCGCGCCGGCATCCTCGGGTGAGACCTCGCCCAAGTCGACGTACATGCGGAACAGGTAGCCGCCCTCACGCGGGATGTGGAGGATGTTGCCGCCGGAGCTCGACTGGATCGCGCACTTCGTGCGGATGTCGGGGAAGTCGGTGACGGCGAGCACGTCCATCACGCCCCAGGCGTGGAAGGCCTGGTCGCCCTGCGGTTTGCGGCCGATCGCCTTGCGCACCTGCGAGTGCGCGCCGTCGCAGCCGACGACGTACTTCGCGCGCACCGTGCGGGTGCTGCCCTCATCGGGTCCGGTGGTGCGGCGCAGCTCGACGGCGACCGGATACTCCTCGGCGTCATCGCGGGACAGGCCGAGCATCTCCCAGCCATAGTCGGGCTTCATGCGCGCCGGCGAGTTGTGCATGAAGGCCGCGAAGTGGTCCTGGATGCGGGCCTGGTTGACGATGAGGTGCGGGAATTCGGAGATGCCATGCGGGTCATCGGCCGGCCGTGACTGGCGGACGATGTTCTCCGGGTTGTCCGGGTCCGGGCCCCAGAAGCACATCTCGGTGATCCGGTAGGCCTCGTCGATGATCCGGTTGGCGAAGCCGAAGGCCTGGAAGGTCTCGACGCTGCGGGCCTGGATGCCATCGGCCTGCCCGATCTGCAAGCGGCCGGGGCGGCGTTCGATGATCCGGGTGTGGACGTCGGGGAACTGCGCGAGCTGGGCGGCGGTGATCATGCCGGCCGGGCCGGTGCCGACGATGAGGACGTCCATCTCATCGGGCAGCTCCTCCGGCCGGTCGAGGCCGATGCCGGCCGCCGGTTCGATGAGCGGGTCGTGGGTGACGTATCCGTGGTGGTGGAATTGCATCTGAGGCTCCTTTGGCTTCGCGCGACTCAGCGGCCGGCAGTTCCCAGGCGGTCGGGGTTCGTGGTCGCGTAGTCGGTGGTCGCGTGGTCTGTGGTGTCGGGTCCCGCGCCCGAGGCGGTGGCCGCCCGGCCCGAGGCAGGGGTCGAGGCCGCGGTCACCTCACCTGGGGCCGCGCCCGAGGCGGGGGCCGCCTTACGCGCGGGAGTGTGCGGTCCGGTGCGGTGGTGGCTGCCGACGTAGATGCCGCGGGTCTGCTCCTCCTCTGCATTCGGGGAGAGGTCGATGCCGCAGCGGTCGCGCAGCAGGAGGGTGGCGATGAGGCCGAGGGCGGTCATGCCGAGCAGATAGTAGGTGACACCGGTCGATGAGTGGGTCGCCTGCTGGATCGACTTGGCGATCATCGGGGCGAAGGCACCGCCGATGATCGAGCCGAGCGCATAGGAGATCGACACACCGGAGAACCGCACCGAGGCGGGGAACAGCTCGGTGTACCAGGCCGCCTGCGGACCATAGGTCAGGCCGAGGCCGATCGTCAGCAGCACGAGCGCGAGGATGAGCATGCCGACCGAGGCGGTGTTGACGAGCGGGAACAGCGCGACGACGGCCGCGCCCTGCAGGACCCAGCCGAGCAGGTAGGTGTTCTTGCGCCCGAGGTGGTCGGAGACCCAGCCGGCGACGAAGGTCGCGAGCAGCCAGGTGACCGAGGAGATCGTCACAGCCCACAGCACCGGCCCCGGCGGCAGGGCGACCGGCCCCTCGGCATCGGTGGCGTAGTGCTGGACATAGCCGCCGGTGGTCATATAGCCGACGGCGCTGTTGCCGGCGAAGACGCAGGCGGCAAGCAGCACGAGCGGGGCGTAGCGGGCGAAGAGGGAGACGACCGGGGCGCTGGCCTGTTCGCAGCGCTCGGCGATTTCGGCGAAGACTGGGGACTCCTCGACGCTGCGACGGATCCAGTAGCCCACCCCCACGAGCACGATGCTGAAGAGGAACGGGATGCGCCAGCCCCACTGGAGGAAGGCATCGCCGGGGAAGATCGCGGTCATGATCGCCATCATCGCACTCGCCAGCAACAGGCCGAAGGGCACGCCGATCTGCGGCATCGCGCCGAACAGGCCGCGGCGGTGGCTCGGTGCGTGCTCGACGGCCATGAGGACGGCACCGCCCCATTCGCCGCCGGCGGAGATGCCCTGCAGGATGCGCAGGCCGATGAGCAGCAGCGGTGCGGCCAGGCCGATCGTCTCGTAGGTCGGCAGCAGGCCGATGAGGACGGTGGCCGCGCCCATGCCGATGAGGGTGACGACGAGGATGAACCGGCGGCCGAGCTTGTCGCCGTAGTGGCCGGCGAGGAAGGCGCCGAGCGGCCGGAACAGGAAGCTGATGCCGACGCTGGCGAACGAGATGATGACAGCGAACTGGGCTCCGGCCGGTTCGAAGAACAGCTGGCCGAAGATGAGCCCGGCGGCAGCTGCGTAGACGAAGTAGTCATACCACTCGATGGTGGTGCCGATGACGGCGGCGAAGGCGACCTTGCGCCGTTCTCTCGCCGAGGTCGGCGAGGTGGTCACAGCTGACGCTGCAGACATGAACGCTCCTTATACGTCTCTCCAGACCGCACAAGCGCCAGGTTCTCGTCGACCCGGCGGCAGTGCAGCCAGGTGGTGCAGCCAGGTGCGGCTGCGGAGTATGCGCTGCGGAATATTCGCGGTCTGGGTGAGGTTGCTCACGGTGATAGATGAAAAGATATACGATCTCAGATATTGTGTAAAGCAGATCACATCCGCAGCCGTTCCGGAGACCTGCCTCACAGCCGGTCTCACCAGCAGAAAGCAAGGAGCCCATGGACACCGACGCCGCGACGAACCAGCGCACTGCCGCGCTGCCCCAGGTGCCCGGCAAGATCATCGCCGTCCACCTCAGCTACGAATCCCGCGCCGCCCAGCGCGGCCGCAAGCCGGCCAGCCCCTCGTACTTCATCAAGCCGCTGAGCTCGGTGGCCGCCTCCGGCGACCCGGCAGGCGCCGAGGTCGCCCGCCCGGCCGGCACCGAGCTGCTCGCCTACGAAGGCGAGATCGCCCTCATCATCGGCACCCCTGCCTCCCGGGTGTCGACCGCCGAGGCCTGGTCGCACGTCGGCTGGGTGACCGCGGCCAATGACTGGGGCCTGTACGATCTGCGTGCCAATGACAAGGGCTCGAACCTGCGCAACAAGGGCCGTGACGGCTACACCCCCCTGGGCCCGGGTCTCATCCCCTCCGCCGAGGTCTCGGCTGAGCAGCTGCGGGTGCGCACCTGGCACAACGGGAACCTCGTGCAGGAGGACACCGGCGCCGGCATGTTCTTCCCGTTCTCCCAGCTCATCGCCGACCTGTCCCAGCATGTGACGCTGGAGGCCGGTGACGTCATCCTCACCGGCACCCCGGCCGGCTCCTCGGTCGCCGCCCCCGGCGACGTCATCGAGGTCGAGGTCGATGCCCCGGCTGCTGCCGGCGCACCCTCGACCGGCCGGCTCATCAGCACCGTCGTCGACGGTCCCGGCGACTTCGACCCGGATCTCGGCTCGCTGCCGAGCATCAACGACACCCAGCGCGAGGAGGCCTACGGCTCCCGCGCGGCCGCCGGGCTCGATCCGCTGCCGGGTCTCAGCGCCGAGCTGCGGGAGCGGCTGGCGGCGATTCCGGTGGCCGGCCTGTCCCAGCAGCTGCGGCAGCGCGGCCTGAACAATGTCACCATCGATGGTGTGCGCTCCAACCGGCCGGGCGCCAAGATCGTCGGCACCGCCAAGACGCTGCGCTTCATCGCCGGCCGCGAGGACCTGTTCAAGAGCCACGGCGGCGGCTTCAACGCCCAGAAGCGCTGCTTCGACACCGTCGGCGAAGGTGAGGTCATCGTCATCGAGGCCCGCGGCGAGACCGGCTCGGGCACGCTCGGCGACATCCTCGCCCTGCGCGCCAAGACCCGCGGGGCCGCCGGCATCATCACCGACGGCGGGGTGCGCGACTACGCCGCCGTCGCCGAGGTGGGCATCCCCGTGTTCTCCCAAGGCGCCCACCCTGCCGTGCTCGGCCGCCGCCACGTGCCGTGGGACACCGACCTGACGATCAGCTGCGGCGGCACCGTCGTCCAGCCCGGCGACATCATCGTCGCGGATGACGACGGCGCCATCGTCATCCCCCCGGCCCTGGCCGAGGAGGTCGCCGAGGCGGCTGCGAAGAAGGAGACCGAGGACGCCTGGGTCTTCGAACAGGTCGCAGACGGCCACCCGGTCGACGGACTGTTCCCCATGAACCGCGAATGGCGCGAGAAGTACGAGGCCGAACAGCCGGAAGGCCGCGCATGAGCAGCGAGCCGGCCGTGAGCAGCCACCCGGTCACCGCTTCGGGCACGGGCCGGGACTCAGCCACTGCCTCGGGCACGGGCCGGGACTCATCCACTGCCTCGGTCGCGGGGACGCTGCCGGCGGCCGCCACCACGGTGGTGGCCTCGAAGTCGCAGCGGGCCTACGACTGGATCCGGGAGCGGATCCTGAGCAAGGAGTTCGGCTCCGGCTACCGGCTCGTGCTCGCCCCCATCGCCGCTGAGCTGCAGATGAGCGTCATCCCCGTGCGCGAGGCGATCCGCCGGCTGGAAGCCGAGGGGCTCGTCGAGTACGACCGCAATGTCGGCGCGCGGGTCGCGCTCATCGACGAAGGCGCCTACCTCGATGCGATGCAGACGCTCGGGGTGGTCGAGGGCTTCGCGACGGCGCTGTCGGCTCCGCTGCTCGATGCGGCTGCGCTGGCCGAGGCCGAGGCGATCAACGAGCGGATGCGCGGGCTGCTCGACCGGCTCGATCCGCACTACTTCACGCAGCTGAACAAGGAGTTCCACTCGGTGCTCTTCCGGGAGTGCCCGAACCCGCTCATCCTCGACCAGGTGCATCACTGCTGGACGCGGATGTCGGGGCTGCGCGATTCGACGTTCACCTTTGTGCCCGGCCGCGCCGAGGAGTCGGTCGCCGAGCATGCGCAGATCCTGGAGCTCATCCGCGCCGGCGCTGAGCCGCTGGAGATCGAGCTCGCCGCCCGCAACCACCGCCACCGCACGCTGCAGGCGTTCCTCGACCGCAGCACGACCGACTGACCAACTGACCACCAGACTGACCGCAACAGACACACCCTGATACGACATCCGGCCGACCACACTATTCGGAGGGAATCCATGACGACCGCATCGACTCAAACCCCAGACCAGGCAGCGCTGAGCGAGCGCCACATTCCGGCTGACCTGCCCGAACGGATCCAGCACTACATCGACGGCGCCTTCGTCGACTCAGTCGACGGCAGCACCTTCGATGTGCTCGAACCGGTCTCGAACGAGACCTATGTGCAGGCTGCGGCCGGCAAACAGGAGGACATCGACCGGGCGGTCGCCGCCGCCCGCACGGCCTTCCAGGAGGGCCCGTGGCCCAAGATGCTGCCGCGCGAGCGCTCGCGGGTGTTGCACCGGATCGCCGACATCGTCGAGACCCGCGGGGAGCGCCTGGCCGAACTGGAGTCCTTCGACTCCGGTCTGCCGATCTCCCAGGCGCTCGGCCAGGCCCGCCGCGCGGCAGAGAACTTCCGGTTCTTCGCCGACCTCATCGTCGCCCAGTCCGATGACACCTTCAAGGTTCCCGGCCGCCAGATCAACTACGTCAACCGCAAGCCGATCGGCGTCGCCGGCCTCATCACCCCATGGAACACCCCGTTCATGCTCGAGTCCTGGAAGCTCGGCCCGGCCCTGGCCACCGGCAACACCGTGGTCCTCAAGCCCGCCGAGTTCACCCCGCTGTCGGCATCGCTGTGGGCCGGCATCTTCGAAGAGGCCGAGCTGCCGCGCGGCGTGTTCAACCTCGTCAACGGCATCGGCGAGGAGGCCGGCGACGCCCTCGTCAAGCACCCGGACGTCCCGCTCATCTCCTTCACCGGCGAGTCGAAGACCGGCCAGCTCATCTTCGCCAACGCCGCGCCGCACCTCAAGGGCCTGTCGATGGAGCTCGGCGGCAAGTCCCCGGCCATCGTGTTCGAGGATGCCGATCTCGACGGCGCGGTCGACGCCTGCGTCTTCGGCGTCTTCTCCCTCAACGGCGAGCGCTGCACGGCCGGTTCGCGGATCCTCGTCCAGCGCAGCATCTACGATGAATTCGTCGAGAAGTACGCCGCGCAGGCCAAGCGCGTCACGGTCGGCTACCCGCACGACCCGAAGACCGAGGTCGGCGCGCTCGTGCACCCGGAGCACTTCGAGAAGGTCATGAGCTACGTGGAGATCGGCAAGACCGAGGCGAAGCTCGCTGCCGGCGGCGGCCGCCCGGAGGGCTTCGAGTTCGGCAACTTCGTCGCCCCGACCGTGTTCGTCGACGTCCCGCCGACCGCCCGGATCTTCCAGGAGGAGATCTTCGGACCGGTCGTGGCGATCACCCCGTTCGACACCGAGGAAGAGGCGCTCGAACTGGCCAACAACACGAAGTACGGCCTGGCCGCCTATGTCTGGACCAACGATCTCAAGCGCGCCCACAACTTCGCCCAGGCCGTCGAGTCGGGCATGGTGTGGCTCAACTCCAACAACGTCCGTGACCTGCGCACGCCCTTCGGCGGCGTCAAGGCCTCCGGCCTCGGCCACGAGGGCGGCTACCGCTCGATCGACTTCTACACCGATCAGCAGGCCGTGCACATCAACCTCGGCAAGGTCCACAACCCGTCGTTCGGCAAGCAGTGACCGCCCAGGCGCCGACGCCTCGGGCACCAGAAGAAGGAACCGCCATGACCACCTCATCCACCCCACCCGCCTCACCCACTCCAGCTGATCCGATCCCGACGCCCACCGCTCCGGCACCCGATGTGCTGCGGTGCGCCTACATGGAGATCCAGGTCACCGACCTCAAGCGCTCGCGCGACTTCTACGTCGACGTGCTCGGCCTCGTCGTGACGGCCGAGGACGAGGACGCCATCTACCTGCGCTCCTTCGAGGAGTTCATCCACCACAACCTCGTGCTCCGCCAGGGCGATGTCGCAGCAGTCGCCGCCTTCTCCTACCGGGTGCGCACTCCCGAGGACGTCGACCGCGCCGAGGCGTACTTCACCGAGCTCGGCTGCCGGGTCGAGCGCCGCCGGGACGGCTTCGTCAAGGGCATCGGCGACTCCGTGCGCGTCGAGGACCCGCTCGGCTTCCCGTACGAGTTCTTCTACGAGGTCGAACACGTCGAGCGGCTCGCCTGGCGCTACGACCTCTACACCCCCGGCGCGCTCGTCCGCCTCGACCACTTCAACCAGGTCACCCCGGACGTGCCGCGTGCGGTGAAGTACATGGACGACCTGGGCTTCCGCACCACGGAGGACATCCGCGACTCCAACGGCACCGTCTACGCCGCATGGATGCGCCGCAAGCCCACCGTGCACGACACCGCGATGACCGGCGGCGACGGCCCCCGCATGCACCACGTCGCCTTCGCCACGCATGAGAAGCACAACATCCTCGCCATCTGCGACAAGCTCGGTGCGCTGCGCCTGTCCGACCACATCGAGCGCGGCCCCGGCCGCCACGGAGTGTCGAACGCCTTCTATCTTTACCTGCGCGACCCCGACGGCCACCGCGTCGAGATCTACACGCAGGACTACTACACCGGCGACCCGGACAACCCGGTCGTGACCTGGGATGTGCACGACAACCAGCGCCGCGACTGGTGGGGCACCCCGGTCGTGCCGAGCTGGTACACCGATGCCTCCCTCGTCCTCGACCTCGACGGCCAGCCGCAGCCGCTCATCAGCCGCGAGGACGACTCGGAGATGGAGGTCACGATCGGCGCCGACGGCTTCTCCTACACCCGCGAAGAGGACACCTCCTCTATGCCGGAGTGGAAGCAGGGAGAATACAAGCTGGGCCACCAGCTCTGACAGACCCAACCCAGCCCCCGCCTCGGGCGCGGCTCGCCGCCGCTGGCGCGCACCGTTCCCGAGGCGGCGGGCACCTGTGCGTGGAAGGAGACCACCATGCTCGATGCGCAGACCATCGCCCAGATCGCCGATGAGATCGCCGAGGCTGAGCGCACCCACACCCAGATCCCACGGCTGACGAGCCGCTTCGAGGGCATGACCGTCGAGGACGCCTACGCCGTGCAGAACGAGTGGCGCCGCCGGCAGATCGCCGCCGGGCGCCGGCAGGTCGGCCGCAAGATCGGCCTGACCTCGAAGGTCATGCAGCAGGCGACCGGCATCACCGAACCCGACTACGGCGTCATCTTCTCCGACATGGTGTTCGAGAACGGCGCCGTCATCGAGCACGCGCGGTTCTCCGGCGTGCGTATCGAGGTCGAGCTCGCCTTCGCGCTCAAGGAGCCGCTGGCCGGCCCGAACGTCACCGTCTTCGACGTCATGCGCGCCACCGAGTACGTCATCCCGGCGCTGGAGATCCTCGACAGCCGCGTCGAGATGGACGGCCGCAGCATCGTCGACACCATCAGCGACAACGCCGCGATGGGCGCGATGGTCACCGGCGGCAACCCGACCGATCCGCACGATGTCGACCTGCGCTGGGTGTCCGCGCTGCTGTACCGCAATGAGACGATCGAAGACTCCGGGGTTGCGGCCGCAGTGCTCAACCATCCGGCAATGGGTGTCGTGTGGCTGGCGAACAAGCTCGCCGAGCACGGCGACAGCCTGGAGGCCGGCGAGATCATCCTCGCCGGCTCCTTCACGAAGCCGATGTGGGTCGAGCCCGGCGACACGGTGCTCGCCGACTACGGACAGATGGGAACCATCGCATGCCGCTTCAACTGAACCCCACCTTCGCTGCCCGCCTGCGCGAGGCGACCGGCGCCTCGGGCGCGGCAGCCGGGACCGGGGCCGGCACCTCGGGCACGGACGCCACGGCCAGGGCCGGCCGGACGCTCTACGGCGGCTGGGTGTGCTCCGGCTCGCCGGTGATGGCCGAGATCATGGCTGGCGCCGGCCTCGACTGGCTGCTCATCGACATGGAGCACGCCCCCAACGGCCTGGAGTCCGTCCTTCACCAGCTCTACGCCGTCTCCGCCTACCCGAGCACGCCGATGGTGCGCGTGCCGGTGGCCGATGCGACGATCATCAAGCAGGTCCTCGACCTGGGCGCGCAGAACATCCTCGTGCCGATGGTCTCCACGCGCGCCGAAGCCGAGGCGGTCGCTGCGGCCGCGCAGTACCCGCCGGCCGGGGTGCGCGGGGTGGGTTCGGCGCTGGCGCGCTCGGCGCGCTGGAACCGGGTGCCGGACTACCTCGCTCAGGCGCATGAGCACGTCTCCGTGTTCGTGCAGATCGAGACGAGCGCCGGTGTGGAGAACGCTGCGGCGATCGCCGCGACGCCGGGCATCGACGGGGTGTTCGTCGGGCCCTCGGACCTGGCGGCCTCGATGGGGCTTATCGGCCAGCAGACCCACCCCGAAGTGGTCGCTGCCGTGCGCAGTGTGCTCACCCAGGTGCGCGCGGCCGGCCGGTTCGCTGGCGTCAACGCCTTCGATCCGGACACCGCACGGGCCTACGCCGAGGCCGGCGCCCAGTTCATCCTCGTCGGCGCTGATGTCGCCATCGTCGCCCGCGGGGCGGAGAAGCTCGCCGCGGACTTCACCGGGAACTGAGGATGCACAGGCATTGATCTGACGCTGACCGCCGCCCTACGATGAGGATTCCACCGCCGGAATCCGGGCAGGCCGCACCTGCCGGGCTGAGGGGAGAGACGATGCAGATCACCGGAGCCGTCCTCGAACAGATCGGGGCCGACCGCCCCTACGCCGACACCCGGCCGCTGACGATCAGCCGCCTCGACCTCGACGAACCCGGTCCTGAAGATGTGCTCGTGCGCATCCGCGCAGCTGGGCTGTGCCACTCGGATCTGTCCGTCGTCGACGGCAACCGGCCCCGCCCCACCCCGATGCTGCTCGGCCACGAGGCCTCCGGCATCGTCGAACAGGTCGGTGAGCAGGTCACCGACATCGAGCCCGGCCAGCAGGTGAGCACCGTGTTCCTACCCCGCTGCGGACAGTGCGCCAACTGCGCGACCGAGGGCAAACTGCCGTGCACTCCCGGCACTGCGGTCAACAATGCCGGCACACTCGTCGGCGACCGGATCCTGCTGAGACGCGACGGGGCTGAGGTGCGCCACCACCTCGGCGTCTCCGGTTTCGCCACCCATGCGGTGCTGCACCGTTCCTCGGTGGTGCCGGTCGGAGCGGATGTGCCTGCCGACATTGCCGCGGTCCTCGGCTGCGCGGTGCTCACCGGCGGCGGCGCGGTCATCAACGCCGGCCGCCCAGCTGACGGCGATGACGTCATGGTCGTCGGGCTCGGCGGGGTGGGGATGGCTGCGCTCATCACCGCACTGTCGCTGAAGAAGCGCGCCCGGGCCGGCAGTGACGATGGCGGAGGTGACGATGGTGGCGGCGATGTCGGCAAGGTGATCGGCGTCGATGCGAATCCGGCGAAGCTGTCTCGGGCGATCGAGCTCGGCGCCGATGCCGGTTACACCCCAGCCGAGGTGGCCGAGAAGGGTGTGCGCGCCGCTGTCGTCATCGAGGCCGCCGGACATCCGAAGGCCTTCGAGACCGCCGTTGCTGCGACCGGGATCGGCGGGACGACCGTGACCGTCGGCCTGCCCGCACCGGATGCGCGCTCGGAAATCATCCCGCTCGTGCTCACCGCTGAGGCGCGCACGATCATCGGCTCCTACCTCGGCTCGGCTGTGCCGGCACGCGACATCCCGGTCTATGAGCGACTCTGGCGTGGGGGTGCGCTGCCGGTCGGCGAACTCATCTCCGGGCACATCCGGCTGGAGGAGATCAACGACGCCCTCGACACCCTCGCCGACGGTCAGGCCGTCCGCCAGGTCGTCATGTTCGACGAGCTGGCGGGGGCTGAGGGCCTCCTGCAGAGCCCGCACTTCCCAGCGGCTCTGCGCCTGTGACACGGTTGAGCCATGAGTGATCCGAAGAAGAAACTCAGTCCTGCAGAGATCGCCGCGGCGGACCTGACCGGTTGGGAGCAGCGCGACGAGACGATCGTGGCGACGTTTCGCACCGGCGATTTCGCCGCGGGCCTGGAGTTCACCAACCGGATCGGCGCAGCCGCCGAGGACGCTGACCACCATCCCGACATCCTACTGACCTACCCACAGGTGCAGGTGACGCTGTGGAGCCATGATGTCGGAGGGCTGACGAGCCGTGACGTCCGCATGGCCCGGAAGATCAGCCAGCTGGCAGCCGAAGCGGGCATCGAAACCGTCTGACCTCAACCAGTCCGGCGTCTGCCACTGTGCGGTGCACCGCCGCTGCGGGCACTTCGTGTGGAATCCAGACCACTCGGTTCTGCACGAAACGCACGCGGAATCGTCGAATCGTGTGCATCTCGTGGAGAATCGACGCTCATCCATTCGACACGAACTGCACACGGCCGGCCGATCCAACCCGGTGCCAGGGACTCATCAACGTTCACTGCTACCTCGAGACCTCTCGATGTTGCACTCAACGACTATGAATCCGTGTTCTGATGGTCGTTGAGTACCACATCCAGGCTCGTCGATGCGGTAGTCAACGACGTTCCCGGGCTCTGACCGGCTCAGCCCCGCCCTGTCAACCGGTGCGTTCCGAGCACTTCATGCCGGGTCGGCTCGTGCCTGCGGTGAGAAGCGACAAGACTGATCTCCTCGACCCGCCACCGCAATGCGGGGAAGGCGTCGAGGATCTGCAGCCATTTCGTCGCGTTGATCGCCTGCCTGCCGGTGCGGGCGATCGTCAGGTGCGGCACCGGGTCGGTCGAGTCGACACGGGTGCCGGCATTGTTGGCGACATTGCGCGCCCGATGCTGCAGGCGGATGACCTCATCCCGCCCAGCCCCGATCCCGAGGTAGAGCACCTTCGCCTCGGCCGCGTTCGGAAACGCTCCTCCCCCAGCCAATTCGATGTCGAAGGGCGCGATCGTATCGGCGGTCTCGGCGAGCATCTCGTCGATCCGGTCCTCGCAGTCGGTAGTGACATCGGGCATGAACGCCAGCGTCACGTGCCACAGCCGTTCGGCGGTGAAGCGCAGGTTCTCGTCGATCCCGCGCCGGGGCTCGACGAGCTCACCCAGCGTCTGCACGATCTCAGACGGCGGGTGAATGGCGGTGAACATCCGCTGTCCCATCAGTCCTCCCCAACCCCGAACCCTGACCGACCCCTCACCCCTCGCCGCGGTCCCGCTCGGCCTTCCGGACCATGTCCGGGTTGAGGTCCGCGAGAGTCGAGGCACCCATGAGGTGCATGGTCACCCGCATCTGCGCTTCGAGCAGTTCGAGGACCTTGCGCACGCCGGCCTCACCAGCGGCCATCAGGCCGTAGAGGTACGCCCGGCCGATGAGCGTGAAGTCGGCACCGTAGGCGAGCGCGGCGAGGATGTCGGCACCGTGCATGATTCCGGAGTCGAGGATGATCTCGACATCGTCTCCGGCGGCGGCACGCACCACCGGCAGGGCATCGAAGCTCGTCGGCGCGCGGTCGAGCTGGCGACCGCCGTGGTTCGATACGACGAGGCCGTCGGCGCCGTTGTCGAGTGAGCGCTGCGTGTCCTCGGCAGTGAGCACACCTTTGACGAACAGCTTCCCGGGCCACTGCTCGCGGATCCAGGCGAGGTCCTCCATCGACAGGGTCGGGTCGAACATGCCGTTGACGAGGGCAGCCAGAGAGGACGTGGCATCCGACAGCGACGCAAAGGTCAGCGGGTCAGTGGTGAGGAAGTTGAACCACCATTCGGGTCGGTAGGACGCGTCGAGCACGGTGCCCAAAGTCAGCTTCGGCGGCACGGTCAGGCCGTTGCGCACATCGCGCAGCCGCCGCCCGGCGATCGCGGTGTCGACGGTGACGAGCAGGTTGGGGTAGCCGGCAGCCCAGGCCCGCTGGATGAGGTCAAGAGACGCTTCCCGATCGCGCCACAGGTACAGCTGGAACCACTTCGTCGCATTCGGTGCGGCTGCGGCGACGTCCTCGATCGACTGGGTGCCCATCGTCGACAGCGAAAACGGCACGCCGGCGCGTTCAGCCGCTCGTACCCCGGCGACCTCGCCCTCGGCCTGCATCATGCGGGTGAAGCCGGTCGGCGCGATGCCCACCGGCAGCTCGAAGGTCTCACCGGCGACCGTGGCGCGCAGATCGATGTCGCCATTGGCAGCCAGGATCGCGGGGATGAATGTCACTTCGCCGAAGGCATCCCGGTTGCCATAGTGCGTGCTTTCGGATTCGGCTGCCCCGTCGACGTAGTCGAACGGCCCGGTCGGGGTTCGCCGTTTGGCGATCCGCCGCAGATCCTCGACGCTGCTCACCCGGCTCAGCCGGGCCTGGCGGCGATTGCGCTGAAGGTCGAACTGCAGCAGCGGGCCCAGATCGGCCCAGCGGGGTATGCGTCGTCGTAGTGCCATGGCCACAGGCTACCGTCTTGCCCGCCGTCGCCGAGGCGGTGGTCGCCAGAGGAGATCCGGACCCAGACGGTCTGGGCACCACCGGGTGCGTGTGCCAGGATGAGGCCATGGCTGATCTTGTGCTCTTCCATTCCGCGCTCGGGCTGACCGAGGGCATGTCCCAGTTGGCAGCGCAGTTCTCCGACGCCGGCCACGCTGTTCACACCCCCGACTACTACGACGGTCATGTCTTCGACACCGTCGACGCTGGCATCGCCTACCGCGATGAAATCGGCTTCCCGGATCTGGCGAAGCGGACTTCCGACGCCATCGCGGAGCTGGAGGGCCCGCTCGTCTTCGGCGGCTGGTCGCTCGGTGCCGCGATGGCTCAGTCGATGGGCAAGCGCGATCCCCGCGCGGCCGGCGCGCTGCTCTTCCACGCCGGAGGTGTGCCGAAGAAGACCTCGTGGCAGGCCCAGGTTCCGCTGCAGATCCACTATGCGATCGGCGATGCGTGGATCGATGCCGGCGCCCCGGAGCTGCTCGTCGCCTCCGTCGCCGAGGCGGGGGCGAGCGCCGCGCAGTTCGTCTACCCGGGCAGCGCGCACCTGTTCACCGACCCCTCGGCCCCGGAGTACGACGCGCAACTGGCCGGTCTGCTCATGTCCCGCGTCCTGCGGTTCATCGCCGAAGAGGTCGACCAGGGGTAGCACGCAGTCTGCCTAGCTCTCAGCGCACTCGGATGAGTGAGACACATCGGGGAGTCCTCGCATGACGGTTCCCCCGTCAGGGGCATTCTGCCCACCTTCTGTCTACACTCGTCCAATCACCACGTGACGCTTCGCGGCGCTATTCGCCCACACATTCACGCTTTAGCCTTGATCCACCGATGTAAGTAGCCGGATCGAGCCGCGTATGGAATGGAAATGCCCCTCCTGAACTGGGAAAATGGTGATGTTCTCAGTCAACATTCCCGGCCAAGAAAGGGGCACCTCTCAGGTGCTATTCAATCACACACCCA
>NZ_JBHMAU010000048.1:0-27739 GCF_042429315.1 Brevibacterium otitidis
CCGGGAATGTTGACTTATAACATCACCATTTTCCCAGTTCAGGAGGGGCATTTCCATTCCACACGCGGCTCGATCCGGCTACTTACATCGGTGGATCAAGGCTAATTCTACGTGCCCCTGCGCTGTTGCTCTGGATCGCTGTGCCAGGTGTGACGTCCTGCTCGGATTGCCTGACTTCCATCTCATCCACGCCGAGGTCACCGACACTGCCGTCGTCCTCGACATCGAGGCCTGTGACCCGCTGACCGGTTGCCCCGGTTGCGGCGTCATCCCGACCGGCCACGGACGCGTCACTGTGACCCTGGTCGACGCCCCATCCGCTGGACGGCCTGCCCGCCTGCGATGGCGCAAGCACCGCTGGATCTGCCGCGAGTCTGCCTGCCCGGTCGTGACGTTCCTCGAGCAGAACACGCAGGTCGCCGCCCCGCGCGGCCTGCTGACAACCCGCGCGGTGTCCTGGGCGATCCGTCAGCTGCGGTATGAGAACGCCTCTATCCAGGGNCGGGACGCTCAGCAACGGTGTACAAGGACTGGCTCGCCACACGCGGGCCCAGCTTCCGCCAAGGTGTGCAGGTTGCGACGCTGGACCCGTTCCAGGGATACAAGAACACGATCGACGACCAACTCGACGACACCACCTGTGTGCTCGATGCTTTTCACACCGTGAAGCTCGCCACCAGCGCCGTCGATGACGTCCGCAGACGCGTCCAACAGCAGACACTCAGGCACCGGGGCCGGAAGGGCGATCCGCTCTACGGCATCCGCAACCTTCTACGGGCCGGCCGAGAACGCCTCACCGAACGACAGCAGAAACGGTTGCAGGCGGCCTTCGTCGCGCATGAGGATCATGTCGCTGTCGAAGTCGCCTACCAATGCGCGCAGGACGTCCGTGACATGTTCCACCAAGACACTCACGCTCAAGGGCGCAGGCTGGCCACCCGCGTGATCGAGGTCTTGCCGACGTGCCCGATCCCGGAGATCGCCAGACTGGGCAGAACGCTGCGGAAATGGAAGACGACAATCCTGGCGTACTTCGACACCGACGGTGCCAGCAACGGTGGCACCGAGGCGGTCAACGGGCTCATCGAGCTGGGCAGGCGGACCGCTCGCAGGTTCCGCAACTTCGAGCACTACCAGCTACGAATGCTCCTCATCGGCGGGGGTCTAGATGCCTCACCCCACACTCAACTCTGAAGAGCCCGAAAAGCCCTGTGGGCCGGTATGCCACCGGCCCACAGGGCTTTTGTCATGTCCATTCAGCCGCCGATCTCACCGCTCCCGAGGCGCCCCTCGCCGGCCTGCCCAACGCCATCGCTGACCTGGGGTGACGACGGGACGCAACCACCGCCTCGGGTACGGGAAGCGCGTCAGACACGGATCCTCCCGCGCCGGGGAATGCCCTTGAACCGATGACGAATGAGATATACGTTACAGTGACGGCTTTGCTGACGAGGCGGTGAATCCCCGGCCGCCTCAGGCCATCCGGCGCGGGTACGACGCAATGGAGCGCTGCCGACGGGGTGGACGACCCGGAAGGACGACATGCTCTCCCACACTCTCCGGCGCTGTGCCGCCGGCACGATGGCGCTGGCACTCACAGCGCTGACCGCCACCAGTCTCACCGGACCGGCGAGCGCGTCGACCGAGCAGGCCCCAGCCGTCGCCGCCGAAGGAGGCGACGCAGAAGAGTCGACGATGCGCATCGCCACCTCGGGGCAGGTCGACAACTTCAACCCCTTCACCTCGATCTACCTGACGCCCACGGCGGTCAACCGCTACGTCTACGAGAACCTCGTGCAGTACGACGCGAAGGACTTCGGCCCCACCGAGGGCCTGGCCGAATCCTGGGACACGAGCGAAGACGGCAAGGAATGGACCTACAAGATCCGCGAGGGCATGAAGTGGTCCGACGGTGAGGACATCACCGCCGATGACGTCGTCTACACCTACACGCAGATGATGGAGGATCCGGCCATGGGCGCAGCCAACGGCTCGCTCGTGCAGAACTTCGATTCCGTCGAGGCCCCCGACGACTACACCGTGGTCGTCACCCTCAAGGAACCGCAGGCACCGAACCCGGGAGTCGAGATCCCCGTCGTGCCTGAGCACGTGTGGTCGGCCAAGGACGACCCGGCCGGTGACGACAACGACACCGAGGTCGTCGGCTCCGGCCCGTACACCCTGGAGAGCTTCGAGGCCAACCAGTCGATCACGCTCAAGGCGAACCCGAACTTCTGGCGCGGCGCCCCGAAGATCGACACCATCCAGTACACCTACTACACCAACAGCGACGCGCAGGTGCAGGCGCTGCGCGCCGGCGATGTCGACTTCGTCACCGGTCTGAGCCCTGAACAGCTCAAGGCGCTCGAAGGCGCCGAGGGCGTGGAGACGAACGTCGGCGAGTCCCGTCGCTTCACCGCGCTCGGCATCAACTCCGGCGTCGAGACCCCCGAAGGTGAGGCCTACGGCACCGGCCACGAGGCGCTCAAGGACCTCAAGGTCCGCCAGGCGCTGCGCCAGGGCATCGATACGGAGACCCTGCGCGAGCAGGTGATGCAGGACTACGCAACGGCCGCGACGAGCTTCGTGCCCGAGTCCTTCGAGCAGTGGCATCTGCCTGCCAATGACACCATGGACTCCCACGATCCCGAGGCGGCCAAGAGCCTGCTGGACGAAGCCGGCTGGACCGAGGGCGCCGACGGCATCCGCGAGAAGGACGGCGAGAAGCTGTCCCTGCGCCTGCTGACCGACGCCCAGGACCCGACCGAGCAGTCGATCGGAGAGTTCCTCACCCCGTGGCTCAAGGACCTCGGCGTTGAGCTCAAGGTCGAATCGACCGACCCGGACACGATCTCCGACCGCACCCTCGTCGGCGACTACGACATGTACATCACCGGCTGGTCGGTCACCCCGGATCCGGAGTACCAGCTCTCGATCAACACCTGCGCCTCGCGTCCCGACGCCGAGGGCAACGGCCCGACCTCGCAGGACGGCTACTGCAGCGAGGCCTTCGACGAGCTCTACAAGAAGCAGCACACCGAGTTCGACGAGGCCAAGCGTATCGAGTACGTCCACGAGGCCCTGCAGCAGCACTACGACGACGTCGCGCAGATCACCCTGTGGTACCCCAACCAGCTGGAGGCCTACCGCTCGGACCGCTTCACCGGCTTCGGCCTGCAGCCCACCGACGGCGGCGTGATCGGTAACCAGTCCGGCTACTGGGGCTTCCTGTCCGCTGAACCGGCCGATGGCGCCGGCGCCGGCGAAGGCGGCGGCATGTCGCCGATCGCCTGGGTGGGCATCGGCATCGCCGTGCTCGCCGGTGCCATCGGCGTCCCGCTGGCGCTGCGCCGCCGCAAGTCCGACGACCGCGCCTGACCCGGCAGGCTCACCTGATCCGGCAGGCTCAGCTGTTCCGGCAGGCTCACCTGATCCGGCAGGCTCACCTGATCCGGCAGGATGACCTGGCCCCCGTTCCCGAGGCGGCGGGCGGCACCCGCGTGCGCCCCGCCTCGGGCCCGGGGCCAGTGAGCCGAAGATCAACGCGACAGTGCGGCCGGCAGCAGCCGGTCAGCGCGAGGAAGGCAGGAGACTTCACGTGTCAGTGAACGCAGAGACCGAGGCGGTCGACCCGCAGTCGGCCGCGCCGGGGGAGGACATCGACGCGCCTCCTCCGGGGCAGACTTTCGGCAGCTATCTGCTGCGCAAAGTCGGCGGAGCGCTCATCAGTCTGCTGATGGTGGTGCTGCTGGGATTCTTCGCCTTCCGCATCCTGCCCGGCGACCCGGTGCAGAAGATCGCCCGCGAACGTCAGATGAGCCCAGAGCAGATGGAGCTGCTTCGCGCTGAGTACGGCCTCGACAAGCCGCTCATCGGGCAGTTCTGGGACTACCTCGTCGGCATCTTCACCGGAAATCTGGGCACCAGCTACGTCTACCGGCAGCCGGTGAGCGAGCTCATCCTCGAATACGCCTGGCCGACGCTGCTGCTCACCGGTTCCGCGGCGATCCTCGCGATCGGCCTGGGCCTGTGGATGGGGCAGCTGGCGGCGTGGAAGCGCGGCTCGCTGTTCGACCGGCTCACCACCTCGACGAGTCTGGTGTTCTGGTCGGTGCCGACCTTCTGGCTGGCGCTGCTGCTGCTCATGATCTTCGCCGGGCGCCTGCAGTGGCTGCCCACCGGCGGCATGGTCTCACCGGGCATCGAACCCGGCAGCCTCACCTATGTCCTCGACATCGCACAGCACCTCTTCCTGCCGGTCATCACGATGACGGCTGTCGTCTACGCCCAGTACCTCATGGTGATGCGCGCATCGCTGCTGGGTGAGATGAGCGCCGACTACCTCACCACCGCCCGCGCCAAGGGCCTGCGCGAGGACGATGTGCGGCTCAAGCACGCGGTGCCCAATGCGCTGCTGCCGACGGTCACGCTCGTGTTCATGCACATCGGCGGGCTCATCACCGGCGCGGTCACCGTGGAGACGGTGTTCTCGTGGCCGGGGCTGGGCAAGCTGACCTATGAGGCGATCTCCGGACCGGACCTGCCGCTGCTGCAAGGCACCTTCGTCGTGTTCTCCGCGGCGATCATCATCATGAATCTGCTCGCCGACCTCGTCTACCGGCAGCTCGATCCGCGCGTCAGGAGGGCATGATGGCAGACCGCACCACCCCGGACACCCCCGCAGACCAAGCGGCCACCACCTCGGGCGCGGCCACCCCCGCAGACCGGGCAGCCACCGCCTCGGGTGCGGCGACCACCGCGAGCCCGCAGCAGCTGGCCTGGAACCGCCGCATGGCTGCTGCGAAGAAGAACTGGCACGTCTTCCTCGAAGACCGCACCGGTGTCGCCGGCGCGATCATGCTCGTCGTCGTGATCCTCGTCGCCGCCTTCGCCCCGCTCATCGCCGACCGTTCGCTGCTCGACGTCACCCAGAACCTCGACCAGCCGCGCTATGCACCGCCCTCGGTTGAACACCCGCTGGGCACCGACAACCACGGCCGTGAACTCTGGGCGCGCCTCGTGTGGGGTGCGCGCGTGTCCCTCATCGTCGGCCTCGCCGCGACTGCGATGTCGATGATCATCGGCACCATCATGGGGATGGCCGCCGGGCACTTCTCCGGCATCGTCGGCGGGGTCATCATGCGCATCATCGACTTCTTCCTCGTGCTGCCCTCGCTGCTGCTGGCGATTGTGCTCTCCTCGGTCCTCGAACGCGGAGTGCTGACGATCGTCATCGCCATCGGCGTCACCTCCTGGGCCGGCACGGCGCGCATCGTGCGCGCCCAGACGCTCTCGGCGGAGTCGCGGCTCTACATCGAACGCGCCCGGGTGCTCGGCGCTGGCCACTGGCACATCATCCGCACCCACCTGCTGCCGGCCGTCATGCCGCTCGTGCTGGCGAACACCACGCTGACCGTCGGCAGCGCCATCATCGCCGAATCGACCCTGGCCTTCCTGGGCCTCGGCGACACCACCGAGCAGTCCTGGGGCACGATGCTCAAGAACGCGATGGACGTCTCCGCGGCGACCTCCGGCTACTGGTGGTACATCCTCACCCCGGGTGTGGCGATCGTCGCCGTCGTGCTCGCGTTCACGCTGGTGGGCCGCGCCATCGAAACCATCGCCAATCCGACCCTGAGGAGCCGCTGATGAGCACCTCCCCAACCGGCCGCACCACCGTAGCCAGTGCTGCTGCAGCCACCACCTCCGGCACCACCACCAGCACCACCTCCGGCCGCGACCTCGTCTTCGACGACGTCTCGATCGTGTACTCCTCGCGCACCTCCCGCGGCGACATCCCGGCGGTGCAGAACGTCTCCCTCGAGCTGCCTGCCGGCGGCACCCTCGGCATCGCCGGCGAGTCGGGCTCCGGGAAGTCGACGCTCATCCTCTCGGCGCTGCGGCTGCTGCCGCACAATGCGACGCTCACCGGCCGAGTACTCATCGGCGGCACCGATATCGCTGAGCTCAACTTCGGGCAGATGCGCGCGGTGCGCTGGTCGCAGGCCTCGATCATCTTCCAGGGCGCGCTGCACTCGCTCAATCCGGTGCGCACCGTCGGCAGGCAGATCACCGAGGCCCTCGAACTCCACGTCAAGGACGACTGGCACACCGATGCCGCCCGCAGCACGCGCATGCACGAGCTGCTCGGCCACGTCGACCTCGGCGAGGAGATCGCCAAAGCCTATCCGCATGAGCTCTCCGGCGGGCAGAAGCAGCGCGTCATGATCGCGATGGCCCTGGCCTGCGACCCGGACATCATCATCGCCGATGAGCCGACCACCGCCCTCGACGTCATCGTCCAGGAGCAGATCCTCACCCGACTGCGCGAACTCGTCGAGGCTCGCGGCATCTCGCTGCTCATGATCTCCCACGACCTGTCCGTACTCGCCGCCGCCTGCGACCAGCTGGCGATCATGCGCGAAGGCCGGATCATCGAGCTCGGCCCGGCCGAGCAGATCTGCAACCATCCCCAGGAGCAGTACACCCAGCAGCTCGCCGATGCGTTCCCCACCATCGGCGACCCGGACTCCCGGCTCAACCCGATGACCCGCAACCCGGCCCGCATCACGACGGACACCCCGCATGAGATGACCGACGAGGTGGTGCTGGCGGCGCAGGACCTCAACGTCACCTTCTCCGCCCGCGGCCGGACCGTGCGCGCGGTGCGCAACGTCGACCTCACCCTGCACCGCTCGGAGGTGCTCGCCGTCGTCGGCCAGTCCGGCTCCGGCAAGACCACCCTGGCGCGGGCGCTGCTCGGCCTGCAGTCCCCGGACCCCGGCTCGCAGCTGCTCTTCAACGGCAAGCCGCTGCCCACCTCGGCGAAGGGGCTGCGGCAGTTCCGCCGCAATGTGCAGATGATCCTGCAGGATCCCTCAGGCTCCCTCAACCCGGCGCTGTCGACCTACGAATCGGTCGCTGAGGGTCTGCGGGTGCAGAAGTTCAGCGGTGATGAGCGCGCCCGCGTGCGGGAGAGCCTCGAATCGACTGAGCTCATCCCCGGTGAGGACTTCTTCGAGCCGATCCCGCAGGAGCTCTCCGGCGGGCAGCGTCAGCGCGTCGTCATCGCCAGCGCGCTCGCCCTCGCCCCGGAGGTCCTCATCGCCGATGAGCCGGTCGCCTCCCTCGACGCCTCCGTGCGCGGGGAGATCCTCTCGCTCATCCTGGCGCTGAAGAAGAACCTCGGCCTCACCGCGCTCGTCATCACCCACGACCTCGGCCTGGCCTGGAACATCGCCGACACCGTCGCGGTCATGTACCGCGGGGAGATTGTCGAGCGCGGGCCGGTCGAGCAGGTGCTCCTCGACCCGCAGCACGATTACACCCGCCAGCTGCTCGCCGCCGTGCCGAGCTTCCGCTCCCAGCGCGCCTCGATGACCGCGCCCGAGGCGCCGGGCACCTCCCAGCAGACCGCGCCCGAGGCGGTGGGCACCTCCCAGCAGACCGCTCCCGATGCGGTGGACCGGCAGTGAGCGATCCGGCCTGGCACACCTCCCAGGCGCCGCTGGCGCCCGGCGACCGGGTGCGGCTCGTCTCGCCCTCCGGCCCGGCGCCGGAAGGCACCGTCGAACCGGCCGTCGCGGTGCTTGAGAGCTGGGGGCTGCAGGTGCAGCTCGGTGCACACCTGCGGGCAGTCGATGCGCGGGCGTCCTATCTGGCCGGCAGCGATGCGCAGCGCCGCGCCGATCTCGTCGATGCCTGGTGTGATCCGGACATCGCCGCGGTCATCGCCTTCCGCGGCGGCTACGGTGCCATGCGCCTGCTCGACGGGATCGACTTCGCCGCACTCGCCGCTGCCGCCTACCGTCCCGATGGCCGGCCCAAGCTGCTGACCGGCTCCAGCGACATCACCGCTCTGCACCAGGCCTGGGCGCACCACCTGCAGCTGCCCACCCTGTTCTGCCCGATGGTCGGCAATGAGGTGTTCCGCAGCAGCGCGTGCATCCGCGACGATCTCCACCGCTGGCTGTTCACCCCGTGGGCCGGCCAGCAGGTGAGCCTCGGCGCCCATGCCCAGGCGCTCGTGGCAGGCGAGCACTCCGGCATCACCTACGGCGGGAACCTCAGCCTGCTCGCCGCCGGCATCGGCGCTCCGGAGTTCCAGCCCGGCGCCCCGTCAGAACCCGGCATCCTCATCCTCGAAGACGTCGACGAGGACATCTACCGGCTCGACAATCTGCTGCTGCAGCTCTCCCGCTCGGGCTGGCTCGACCGGGCCGGAGCGGTGGTGCTCGGCTCCTGGGAGAACTGCGGTGAACCGCACGAGCAGCAGGCGCTGCTGGCGGAGTACTTCGCCGATGCAGGCATCCCAGTCGTGATCGGCGCCGAGCTCGGCCACCACCCGCACGCCGGTTCGATACCGTTGGGAGTGCCCGCCCACCTGAGCGCCGGACGCCCTGCCGACCCGCCGGGCGAGTCCGGCACGGACTCAGCCGCCGCCTCGGGCACGGCCACCCTGAGGGTCGCCCCCATCTGAGGATCGCACCCACCGGAAGGAACACATGACGCACGAGCTGTTCACCCGCCTGGACGGAGTCGAGTTCTCCGCCCGCGCCATCGACATCGACACCGGAGCGGAGGTGTTCAGCCACGAGCCTGACCGCGTGCTCTCGACCGCCTCGATCGCCAAGATCTTCCTGCTGCACGCCGCCCTGCAGATGCGCGAGGACGGCGAGCTGCGCCTCGACGAGCGGCTGACCCGCACGGCCGCCGAGCGCGTGCACGAGTCCGGGATCTGGTACCTGCTCGACCAGCCGGATCTCACGATCCACGACATCGGCATGCTCATCGGCGCCTTCAGCGACAACTATGCGACCAATGTGCTCATCTCCCGCGTCGGCCTCGACCGCGTCGCCCAGCAGATCGCCGATCTGGGCTACACCGCATCCGCCCTCCACGACTTCCTGCGCTGGCCGCGCCCGGCCGGAGCGCCGGCCCGCCTGTCATCGGGCAGTGCCGCCGAACTCAGCGACTATATGGCCCGGCTGTCCCGCGATGAGCTCTTCGACTCCTCGACCTCAGAGATCATGCGCCGCTGGCTCGGCGCCGGCGCCGACACCTCGATGGTCGCCTCCTACTTCGAACCCGATCCGCTCGCGCACTACTACTACACGCGCGGGGAATGGATCGTGAACAAGACCGGCACCGATGACACCGTCCGCGCCGACACCGGCATCGCCTTCACCCGCGAGCGCCGCGTCGCCTACGCCGTGTTCGCCAACTGGGAATCCGGCACCGACCGGGTCCTGGAGGTCATGCCGATCATGCGCGAAGCAGGCGGCCTCATCAGCGCCCACCTGCACGCCTGAGAGCCATGCCTGCGACGAACGCCTGCGATCCATGCCAGCGATCCACGCCTGAGAGAAAGGACCCCGATGTCCACCGAGCTCATCCCAATCTTCGACGGCCACAACGACCTGCCCTATTACCTCCGCGAGAACCGCGCCTCCTCCGTCGCCGGCCTCACCGACCCCGCCACCGCCCCGCAGACGGTCATCCCGCAGCTGCGCGCCGGGGGAGTGGCCGCGCAGTTCTGGTCTGTGTTCGTCCACTCCAATATCACCGGCGACACCGCCGTGCGCTGGACGCTCGAGCAGATCGACCTCGTCGACCGGCTCATCCGCGCCTACCCTGAGGATCTCGCCTGGGCGACCACCGCCGAGGCGGTCCGCACCTCCCGCGCTGCCGGCCGGATCGGCGGGCTGCTCGGCATCGAAGGCGGCAACCAGATCAACGAATCGCTCGGCGCGCTGCGGATGTTCGCCCGCCTGGGCGTGCGCTATATGACGCTGACGTGGTCGACGACCCACAGCTGGGCGGACTCGGCCACCGATGACCCGGTCTACGGCGGGCTCAGCGACTTCGGCCGTGAGGTCGTCGCCGAGATGAACCGCATCGGCATGATCCTCGACCTCTCCCACGTCGCGCCCACCGTCATGGATCAGGCGCTCGACCTCACCGCGCTGCCGGTGCTCTTCACTCATTCGAACGCCCGCGCGCTGTGCGCGCATCCGCGCAATGTGCCCGATGAGATCATCGACCGGCTGCCGGACAACGGCGGCGTGCACATGCTCACCTTCGTGCCCTCCTTCGTCTCCGAGGCCCGCCGCGAGTGGGTGCGCGCCGGCGAGCACGGCACCCCGCCCGAGGTGACGGTCGCCGAGGTCGCCGACCACGTCGAGTACGTGCGCGAGCGGATCGGCATCGACCACCTCGGGATCGGATCCGATTTCTGCGGCACCGATTCCTTCCCGACCGGTCTCGACAACGCCGGCACCTATCCGGCGCTCATCGACGAGCTGCGTGCCCGCCGCTGGTCGGATGAGGAGCTGCGCAAGCTCGGCTTCGACAATGCGCTGCGCGTGCTCGAAGCCCATGACGACAACTACCGCCGCTTCCTCGCGGCAGATCAGGAGCTTCCATGAGCCGCATCCTCATGATCGTCAACGACGTCGACTCCAAGCCCCGCCGCCTCATCCCGCGCCTCATCGACCACCACATCGACATCGATCTGCGGGTGGCGCCCGGCCCGGACGGCACCTGGAACGACGTCCCCGGGCCCGAAGCGGTCGAGGCCTATGACGGATTCGTCTACCTGGGCGGCGGGCTTATGCCCGATGAGACCGACCGGGCGCCGTGGCTGGCGAACGAAGCTGCGCTCGCCCGGGCCGCGCTGGAGGCGGACAAGCCGCAGCTGGGCATCTGCCTGGGCGGGCAGCTGCTCGCCCACATCGGCGGCGGTGAGGTCAAAGCGCAGACGGGCGCGCCGGAGAAGGGCGCCACAGCGATCACGATGACACCGGCGGCCGCCTCGGATCCGGTGTTCGGGCAGCTGAGCGCTGCGACCCACTTCATCGAAAGCCACGTCGACCGGATCACCGCGCTGCCGCCGGCGGCGACGCTGCTGGCCAGCAGCGAGCTGTGCGAGATCCAGGCCTTCCGCCTCGGCCGCGCCTGGGGCATGCAGTTCCACCCGGAGGCCTCGGCGGAGGCGGTGCGCGGCTGGAATGCGGAGAAGCTCGCCGAGCTCGGCTTCGACAAGGACACCCTCATCGCCGAAGCTGACCGCGTCGAGGCCGACAGCGCCCGCAACGCCCAGGCGCTCTTCGACGCCTTCGCCCGCGAAGTCACCGGCGCGCGGGCATGAGCCATGGCGAGTGAACGGCGCGGCTGCAGGCCCATGACAGCCTGAGCACCTGCGCAGACGAAGCGGGTCCAGCGACTCTGTGAGAGTCACCGGGCCCGCTTCAATGTGCGGCTGCTTCCGCGCAGCCGCTTCGCTGCGGCCGCCGCAGCGGTCAGCGCGAGCCGCCGCGGCGGTCAGCGCGCGAGGCGCTCGCGCCAGGCGGCCATGACCTCTGGATCGGTGCGCTTCGAGACGAGCGATCCGATGATGTAGGCCACGGCCGAGGCGGTGAGCGCCAGGTAGATCGCGGAGTTGGCGAACACATCGACAAAGGCCATGATGCCGACCGCGGTGACGGCACCGGCGATCATGCCGGCGAGCACGCCGACGATGGTGCCCCGCTTCCAGATGAGACCGCCGACGATCGGCACGAACAGGCCGCCGACGAGCAGGTTGTAGGCCACAGTCAGCGCCATGACGACATCGGGGATGGCGATCGCCAGCAGCAGCGAGACGATGCCGAGAACCACGAGGTAGATGCGGGAATCGCGGACCTCATCACCGGTCTCACGCACGAGCGCACCGGCGAGCTGACCGCCGAGGCCGCTGTCGGCTGCGGCGCGGCGGCCGGCGAGCAGCGGTTCGACGACGTCCTGCCGGCAGACCGTCGATGCGGCCAGCAGCGAACCGGAGGCCGTCGACATGACCGCCGAGAGCGCAGCGGCGAGGACGAAGCCGGCGATGAACGGTGACATCGTCGCATCGACGACAGCCGGGAACACATCGTCGCGCGCCTCGATGCCGGGCACGATCACCTGGGCGGCAGCGCCGACGAGGGCACCGGCGACAGCGTAGAACAGGCAGTAGATGCCGGCTGACACACCGCCCCAGCGGGCGACGCCGGGGGTGCGGGCGGTGAAGACGCGCTGCCAGATGTCCTGGCCGATGAGCAGACCGAGGCCGTAGACGAGGAAGTACATGAGGATGGTGTCCCAGCCGACGGCGAACGGGTCGAGCATCTCAGCCGGCAGCTCCGCCTGCAGCGCCGAGAAGCCGCCGGCGCTGCTGAGGATGATCGGCAGCAGCAGGAAGAAGATGCCGATGGTCTGGATGATGAACTGCACGAAGTCGGTCAGGGTGATCGACCACATGCCGCCGAGCATCGAGTAGATGATGACGATCGCACCGCCGAGCAGGATCGCCGGGACCTTCTCGATGCCGAACAGGGCGTGGAAGATCGTGCCGTAGGCCACCGTCGAGGTCACCGCGATCATGAGGCCGTAGGCGGTCATGATGATGCCGGAGACCAGGCGCGAGCCCTTGCCGTAGCGCAGCTCGAGCATCTGGGAGACGGTGTAGATCTCCAGGCGCTGGATGCGCGGGGCGAACAGCAGGGACAGGGCGATGATGCCGAAGCCGATGAAGAACACCAGCCACATCCCGGAGATGCCGCTCATATAGCCCAGGCCGATGCCGCCGACGGTCGAGGCGCCGCCGAGGACGACGGCAGCCATCGTGCCGGTGAAGAGCAGCGGCCCGAGGCGCCGGCCGGCGACGAGGTACTCCTCCTGGTTCTTCGCTCTGATGCGTCCCCAGACGCCCACGGCGAGCATGCCGATGAGATAGAGGACGACGACTGCAATGTCCACGCGGTGGGTTCCTTTCTGTGCCCGCAGCCTGGCGCTGGGCAGGCGCGGAGGTGTCAGGCGCCGGGCAGCGTCACCCGGATGACGGCCGGTCGGTCACCGGCGAGCGTCGAGCGCACGGCCGCAGCGAGTTCCGTCTCCATCGCCTCGGCGGTGATTGTCACACCTCGGGCGCCCATCGACTCGCCGAGCGCGGCGAAGTCGGGCCGGTGCAGGCGGACGGCGAAGGGATCCATGTCCCGGTCGTTCATCTGGTACTCGATCTCGGCGTAGCCGCCGTTGTCGACGATGATGAACGGGATCGGCAGGCTGAGCTCGACCGCGGTGACGATGTCCTGGATCGAGAACATCGCCGCACCGTCGCCCACCACGCACACGACCGGACGGGAGGGATCGGCGAGCTTGGCGCCGATCGCTGCGGGAATGCCGTAGCCGAGCGTGGCGAAGCCGGGCATGTACAGCAGCTGGTCCGGGGTGTGCGCGGTCAGCGCGTGGACCGTCCCGTCGTAGGTCACCTGCGAGGAGTCACCGGCGATGATGACGTCCTCGCCGGCAGCGGCGGTGATGACCTCATGCAGTGTGACGTTCGTCGAGCCGAAGTCGAAATCGGACTGGAAGGCCGACCGCAGCTGCGCGACGCGCTGCTGCCCGTCACGGCCGGTCTGCTCTCCGCCGGTCAGCTGCGGGGTCTTAAGCAGCGCAGCGAGGAAGTCGCCGGTGTCGGCGAAGACATGGATATCGCCGCGCAGGTTCTTATTCAGCTGATCGGGGTCGATATCGCAGCGGATGACCGTCTGCCCCGCAGCCGTTCCAGCGGCCGCTCCACCGGCCGTTCCGCCAGCCGTTCCACCAGTCGGGGAGTCAGGCGACTCAGCCTGTGCGCCGGCGCCGATGCGTCCGCCCCACAGATCCGAATCGGCCAGCTCCGAGCCGAGCACGAGCAGCACATCGGCCTCAGCGGAGGCCTGCTGCACGGACGGGAAGCGGACATTGGCGCCGAGCGAGAGCGGATGGGTCTCATCGACGATGCCCTTGCCGTTGGCGGTCGTCACGACCGGCGCGTCGAGCGCCTCGGCCAGGGCCGTGACCTCAGCGGAGGCGCGGCGGGCTCCGCCGCCGGCGACGATGAGCGGACTGCGGGAGCCGGCCAGCGCCTCGGCGGCGGCTGCCACCATCTCCGCGTCGAGGACCGGGCGGCGCGGGGCCTGCGGAGCCGGCACGGCACCCCACCACTGGCCTTCGAGCACATCGAGGGGCACCTCGATGTGGACGGGACCGGGCCGTTCGGAGGCGAAGAGCGCGAAGGCATCGGCCACCGCCTGGGCGGCGCCTTCGGCGGTGCGGGTGCGGCGGGAGGACACGAGCAGGTGCGAGAGCGCCCCGGAGGAGTCCTTGGTCTCGTGCAGCATGCCGATATCGGCCCGCTCCAGGCCGATCGGCACACCGGGGGAGAGGATGAGCATCGGCCGGGATTCGGCGTAGGCGGTCGCAGCGGCGGTGATGACGTTCGTCAGTCCCGGGCCCGAGGTGGTGATGACGACACCGGGCTTGCCGGAGACGAGGAAGTAGCCGTCGGCCCCGTAGCCGGCGCCCTGCTCATGGCGCGGGGTGATCGCGCGGATCCCGAAGGCCGGCAGGTGCCGGTAGAACTCCAGGTTGTGGGTGCCGGGGATGCCGAAGATCGTGTCGACGCCGTGGGCGGCGAGGGTGGCGACGACGGCCAGGCCGCCGTTGTGGAACTTCTTCTCCGCCGCCGAGGCGGTGCGCGCCGCGGTCTGTGCGGTCTGCTCGCTCATGCGGTCTCCTCTCCGAAGCCGAGGCCTGCAGCGGCCGGGCCGGTCGGTTCGCTGTGGCCGTCGGCCTCGGCAGCCCACAGGCTCAGCAGTTCGTAGCCGAGCTGCGCGGCAGCCAGGCCGGTGATCTCGGCGTGGTCGTAGGCGGGGGCGACCTCGACGATCTCGGCGCCGACGATGTTGAGGCCCTGCAGGCCGCGAATCGCGTTCATGAGTTCGCGGCTCGTGAGACCGCCGGCCTCCGGGGTGCCGGTGCCGGGTGCGGCGGCCGGGTCGAGGACGTCGATGTCGATGGAGATGTAGACCGGGGCATCGCCGAGGCGGCGGCGCATCCGGGCGACGATGTCGGACACCGGCGAGAACTGGAAGTCATCGGAGCGGATGATCTGGAAGCCGAGCACACCGTCGTCTTCGAGGTCCTTCGCGCCGTAGAGCGGTCCGCGGATGCCGACGTGCATGCAACGCTCCAGGTCGAGCAGGCCCTCTTCGCTCGCGCGGCGGAACGGGGTGCCGTGCGTGTACGGCGCACCCATATAGGTGTCCCAGGTGTCGAGGTGGGCGTCGAAGTGCAGCACTGCGATCTTGCCGTGGGCCTTGGCCACCGAGCGGATGTTGGGCAGGGCCAGGGTGTGGTCGCCGCCGAGGGTCAGCAGCTTCGCGCCGTCGGCGCGCAGCGCATCGGCGTTGTTCTCCACCGTGGCGATGGCCTCTTCGATGTTGAAGGGGTTGACGCCCAGGTCACCGCAGTCGGCGATCTGCTGTGCGGAGAACGGGTGCATGCCGGTGGCCTGGTTGTACGGGCGCAGCAGCTTCGAGGACTGCCGGATGTGAGCCGGGCCGAAGCGGGCGCCGGGGCGGTAGCTGACGCCGGCGTCGAAGGGCACGCCGAGGACCTTGACATCGATCGGGGCGCCGGGCCGGGCCGCCTCGACTTCGTCGATGCGCGGCAGCAGGCCGAAGGTCGGCGGGCCTGCGAAGCGGGGGGTGAGGCTGTAGTCAGCCGGACCCAGCGGGGTGTTCTCGTTCGTCATCGCGAATCCTCTCTCAGCTCGGAATCCTCGGCCGCAGCAGACGGCTCCGTACGCGGCGGCACGAACACCCTACGGTCATGTGCACAGCGATCGATATATCCACAAAGGCCAGGTGTGTCTCATCACAGTCCACTGCGGATAGCATAGGGGTGTGGTCACTCTTGGACAGCTGCTCTCTCTGCCGGAGCTGAATCTGCAGATCGCATCCGATCCGCCGGGCTGCCGCAGCGCACCGGTGACGGTGGTGCACTCCTCGGAGCTGCCGACGGTCGATCAGTGGCTGGCCGGCGGCGAGGTGCTGCTGACGATCGGCACGCTGCAGGACCTCGACTCCGCGGACGCCGCCGATTATGTTCGCCGGATCCATGCCGCCGGGGCGGTGGCGCTGGGCATCGGGCTGGGGGAGGAGCTGCCGAACGCCAGCGCCCCCGGGCAGCTCGTCTCCCACGCCCGCGGGGTGGGCCTGCCGCTGTTCATGGTGCCCGAACCGGTGCCCTTCGTCGCCGTCGTCGAGGCCTTCACGCGGCTGCGCGAGCAGGAGTCGGCGCAGGAGATCTCCGCGCTCGTGCGCGCTCAGCGCCGCCTGGCCACGGCGCTCTCGGCACGCGGCGCGCAGGCCCTGCTCGCGGAGATCTCGGCCGCTCTCGATGCGCCGGTCGCGCTCACCTCGCCGACCGGCCGGCTGCTCGGCGCGGCCCCGGCAGCGGGGCGCACGGAGCGGTCGGGTCTGCCGAACGCGCTGCGGGCAGAGCTCATCGGGGCTGCGGTGGCCAGCGGCACTGCGCCGCGGCTGCTGCGTGAGACCGCGCCCGAGGTGGTGGCCGGCTCCCAGCTGGAGGCGATCCCGGTCGGGGCGGAGACCGTGACCGGCTGGCTCATCACCCCAGCGGCGCGCAGCCAGCCCGGCGGCGATCGGCGCACTGCCCGCACCCTGCTGCTGGCGACGGCTGCGGCGCTGCTGGCGCTGCAGGAGCGGCAGCTGGCCGACCGCAGCGAGTTCGCCGCGCAGCTGTGCACCGGGCTCATCGCTGAGGATGAGCTGGCTGAGCGCTTCGCCGAGGCCACCGGGACTCGGCTGCCGGACCGCCTCAGCTTCGCGATCGCCGACAGCGACGGCGGCGAGCACGCCGGCAGCCCGCGCACGCCGGGCCACAGCGTCGGCTCCCTCATCCAGGACATCGGTCCGGCGGTGCTCATCCATCCCACCACCTCGGGAACGGCCCTCATCTGCCCACCGGAGCAGCGGGCGCTGCTGGAGGCGGTGTGCGCGGGTCTGCGGATCCGCATCCGGGAGTGGACCGACTGCCCGCCGCAGCAGGTGTATGGCGAGTGGCACAGCTGGCGCTACGGTGCCGGGGACCGCCGCACGCAGCTGGCCGCGCTGCTCGCCTCGACTGATCCGGATACGGCCGATGATTTCCTGCAGCGCACCCTCGGCCCGCTTATCGCCGCCGATACTGACGGAGTGCTGCTGCACACCCTGGAGCACTTCGCCTCCTCCGGCGGCAGCCGTGATGCAGTCGCCCAGGCGCTGGGCGTGCACCGGCATACGGTGCGTGCGCGGCTCGACCGGGTGCGGGCGATCCTCGGTTACGATCCGCGCGATCCCAGCTGCCTGCAGGCGATCAGCGTGGCGTTCCTGCTGCGCGACGCCGCTGCTGGCTGAGGCCCAGGACGCGCGCGGCGCCGGTCACCAGGGTTTGCCCTTAGGCGTGGACGAGTCCGGCCGGTTGTCCTGATCGTCCCGCTGGCGCTGATCGGCCTGGCGGTTGCGCTCCTCGAGCTGGCGCTGCTTCTGCTCTTCGGCCGACTCGCCCTCCTGCTCCTCGGAGTCACCGCTGCCGGAGCCGTCGTCGTTCTCCTCTTCGCCGTCCTCGCCGCCGTCGTCGCCCTCGTCGTCGGAGCCGTCTCCTTCGTCCTCACCTTCGTCGCCGCCGTCGTTGTTGTCTCCGCCGGAGTCGTCTCCTCCGTCGCCGCCTTCATCGTCGTCGCTGGGGTTGTTCATCTCCTCCTGCGACTTGTCGATGCGCTCCTCGGCCTCATCCATCTGCTCATCGGTGCTGCCGCCCTCCGGTCGGCACTCCTCGGGAGCCTCCTGCAGGGTCACCCGCGCCAGATCGAACTTCTCATTGGCGGCATCGGTGTCCTCAGCGGCGGCGAACTCATCGGCCTGCTTCTCATAGACGTAGGCGAGGTTGAAGCGCACGGCGCACTCATCTGCCACAGGGGTCAGATCGAGGGCTCGCTCCAGCAGCGGCTGCGCGTCATCGAGGCGGTTCTCCACCGCTGCGACGGTGCCGATGTTGAACGGCGCCTTGTGGTGTTCGAAGAGACTGATCTTCTCGAACCGCTCCGACAGCCGCACGGTGTCGTCATAGGCGGCCTGCTGGAACGCGCGGTCAGCGCGGTGCAGCGTCCACCAGCAGACCAGACTGTAGATGAAGACGACTGCGAGCAGGCCGCCGAGCACCCCGCGGATGAGGTGCGGCCACACCCGCTTGCGGCGCTTCGGGGCGACCGGCTGCTTCCGGGCGGGCTGCGCTTTCTGCGCCGCCTGTGCGCTCTGTTCAGACTGCGGCTGCTGCGTGGCCTCCGGCTTCTGCTTGTCGGGCTGCTGACTCATTGCGACCTCCGCAGCAGTGCATAGAGCCGGTTGAGGGCGCGGAACTGCGCCAGCGACCGTCCCGCATCGATGGCGAGGATCACGAGCACGCCGAGCAGCGGAATCCAGAAGAAGTCCTCGCGCCCATCGGCGACCGATTCGGCGTTGTGCTGCTCCTGAAGCTCCGGCATCGTCACGGCAGTCTGCAGATCCGTGCCCGCAGTCCGGTGGGCGTAGTCGACACCCAGATCCGAGGCGATGGTCTTGAGCTGCTCCTCATCGATGATCGACAGCGCGTCCTTCCCGGTCTCCGGATCCTGGATGTAGCCCGGCTCCTCTTCCTCCTCAGGTTCGTCCGAGGGGTCTGTGATCCACCAGTCGAAGCCGGCGGTCTCCAGCATCCGGCCGCCGGCATCGGTGCCGTAGCCGAACACTCCGCCGCCGTCGATCCGCTGGCCGATATCGGCCAGCGACTCCGGCTGCTCCTCTGAAGTCTGCTCACCGTCGCCGAAGTAGAACACGAAGCGCTGATTGTCCGGGCGGTCCTCTTCGCTCTTCGTCAGCCGGTCCCCGAGGGTCTCGCGGGCGGCGGTGACCGTGCTGCCGGTGGAGGCGGTCGTGCGCTCCGGGCGCATCACCTCGAGCGCGGAGCGGACCGCAGCATGGTCGGTGGTCAGCGGCACTCGCACGGTCGAACGGGAGTCGAAGGTGATGACGCTGACGCGCGCTCCGGGCAGCTGCTCGAGCAGCGCATCGACATCGCTGCGGATGCCCTCCAGCCGCGGTTTGTCGCCGTCCCAGTCCTCAGCCACGACCGAGGCGGTGGTGTCGACGAGCAGGAAGACATCGGCTGCCGCGACCGGCACAAGGGTCGTCACCTGCGTCGGCACTCCCGGACGCAGGAATGCGGTGATAAGCAGGCCGACAGCTGCCGCACGCAGAATCCAGGCGATGCGCCGCCGGCTGATGAACACGGCCAGAGTGATGCAGCCGCCGATGAGCAGCACGGCGAGCACCGCCAGCAGCGGCCACGGCATGATCGGTGCGAAACTCACAGTCGGAACCTCCAAGCCAGCACGAATGCGGCGACGACGCCCAGCAGCGTCAGGACGAGCGGAACGCGCGGCTGATCGTGGACGAGCACGACCGGGGTGGCATCGGTCAGCTTCGCCTCCTGCTCTTGGATGGAGCGCACGATCCCATCGACAGCGGACTGTCCGCCGCGCATCGAATAGTGTTCGCCGCCGGTGCGGTTGGCGGTGGCCTTGAGCTCATCGAGCGGGCCGGAGCCGCTGAAGGAGAACGGCGGGGCGAGCGTGTAGACGCGCACATCGCGTTCGACAGCCAGCTCGGTCGCCTCATCGAGCTGATAGATCGGCACACCGGCCAGCTCGTTGTCGGTGGCGAAGATGATCGAACGCGACCGCTCCGTGTCCTCGCGCTTGTCGAAGGAGCTGATGCACGAGGCCAGGCCGTCGCCGATGAGCGACGAGCCGGTGCCGGTCGGGTCGACGGTGCCGGCCGTGAAGCTCAAGCCCCGTGCGCCCCAGCTCTCGAAGCCCAGGCGGGCCTCCTCGAGGAACTCGCGGACCATCTCGTAGTCATCGGTGAGCGGGAAGACCGTCACCGCGGTGGCGTTGAACACCGTCATGCCGATGCGCTCACCCTGGAAGGAGTCGAGCATGTCGATGTACGCGTCGACGATATCGGCGTCGAAGCTCGTCATCGACCCGGAGGCGTCGAGGCACAGCACGACATCGCGGCGGTGCTGGTCAGGGGTGATGGTCTGCACTGTGGCGGGACGGGCGATGCCCACAAGCGCAGAGAGGATCGGCAGTAGGGTGACGAGGAAGACCGCCAGGGCGCCGATGAGCAGCCGGCTGCGGCCGCGGGCGAAGGCCGGCAGCGCAGTCAGCCGGCGGATGTGGGCGACCGGCACCCGGCCGTAGCGCTCATGCCCGCGGGGGCGGGAGAGCAGCCAGATGCCCACCGCCAGCACGGGGATGAGGGCGAGGGCGAGCCACCAGAATGTCAGGACCATCGGTTGACCAGCCCCCTGACCTGTGCGATCTGATCGCCGGCGCTCTCCGGCTCCTCCCGGGCGAACTCATCGGCATAGAGCCGCTCGACGACGGCCGCGACCGTCCCGAGCCGGTAGGCCTTGAGCTCACGCAGGGTCATATGCGTGATCTTGAGGTTCCAGGCGTCATCGGCGAAGTCGCGCACCATCTCTGAGAGCCGGTGCGCGACCTCGCGATCGCTCAGCTCACCGGACTGCCAGGACTTCTCCACCTCGTCGACGGTCACCAAGTACTTGTGGCGCACCCGCGCCGGCACCGCTCGGGGGCCGTCATTGCGCAGCCCGGCGCGGTACAGACGAGCGCCGAGCGGCCACAGCAGCAACACGCAGGCGGCCAGCCCCGTGAAGACGAAGGCGGCGAACCACCAATCGCTGGGGCCGAGGGCTGGATGCAGACTAGCGGCGAAGAGCATGCTGTTTCCTCATCAGCCGACGCAGCTGGCGCAGCGCAGTGCGGGAGTCGTCGACGCGGACATGGGCGATGCCGGCAGAGCGGAGGAAGCCCTCGGTGCGGTGCTTGCGCTCAGCTTCAGCATGCGCATACTGCTCGGCCAGCTCGCGGCCGCCGAGCAGCTCATGCGGAATCGGCAGCTGCCGGTCATCGGAGATGTCGAAAGGGGTGGTGCCGCGCCCGAACCCGGTCAGGTGCGCATCGGAGACGGTCAGCCACATCATCTCGTGCTGGGCGCTCAGCCGGCGCAGCAGCGGCAGGTCCGCGTCGGTGAGCGCGACATCATCGGCGATGACGAGCAGCATCATCCGCCGGCGCAGGTGCTCCGCCGCCCAGGTCAGCTGGGTGCGCACATCGGAGGCCCGGCCGCGTCCGCCGGCGGCCTGGATGCCGCGCAGCAGCTGCTCCAGATGAGCTTCGGTGCCTTTGAGCCGGCTCGGGGCGGTCTGACCGGCGTCGCCGTGCATGAGCATGATGTCATCGCCGTGGCGCACGGCCAGATACCCGGTCATGCCCGCCAGCAGGATCGCCAGCTCGCGTTTGCTCTCACCGCCGGCGGCGATCGCATCGAAGTTGCGGCCGGAGTCGACGATGATGCCCAGCGCGTGGCGCCGATGGGCGACATAGCGCTTGACGAGCGGAGTGGTGTGCCGGGCGGTGGCCTTCCAGTCGATGTCGCGGATCTCGTCACCGACGACATATTCGCGCAGATCATCGAAGTCCATGCTGTGGCCGTGGTAGATCGAGGCGTATTCGCCGTCGAGGAGCCCGCGCATCTTGCGGTGCGCGTGGATCGTCATCGTCGCCTTGACCTTCGTCAGCAGAGCGGTCATCACGGAGTCCTGATAGCCGCCAGCAGATCGCTGATGATCCGCTCGACGCGGACGTCCTCAGCAACGGCTTCGAAGTTGAGCAGGATGCGGTGGCGCAGCACCCGGTGGGAGACATCCTTGATGTCTTCGGGGATGACGTAGTTGCGCCCGCGGACCATCGCCAGTGCGCGGGCGGCGTTGGTGAAGGCGATCGAGGCGCGCGGAGAGGCGCCGCACTCGATGAACCCGGCAAGCGGGCCGATGTAGCGTCCGGCGTTGCGGGTCGCGGTGACGATCTCGACGAGATAGCGGCTGATCGCCGGGTCGATGTAGATGCTGGAGGCGTAGGTGCGCAGCGTCTGCACATCGTCGAGGGTGCATGCCGGCGGCATCTTTGCGGCCTTGTCGAAGACTCCGGCATCGAGCCGGCGCAGAATCTCCATCTCCTCATCCGGGGTCGGATAGTCGAGCAGATCCTTGAGCATGAAGCGGTCGAGCTGGGCCTCCGGCAGCTGGTAGGTGCCCTCCTGCTCGATCGGGTTCTGCGTGGCCATGACGAGGAACGGCTGCGGCAGCGGGTAGGTGCGCCCGCCGATCGTCGTCTGCTTCTCCTGCATCGCCTCCAGCATCGCCGACTGCGTCTTCGCGCTCGAGCGGTTGATCTCATCGAGCAGCACGAGATTGGCATGCACCGGGCCCAGCTGCGTTTCGAACGCGCCGGTCGAGGAGTTGTAGATCTGGGAGCCGATGATGTCGCTGGGCAGCAGATCCGGGGTGCACTGGATGCGGTTGAAGGAGGCTTCGACGGAGTCGGCCAGCGCAGCTGCGGCGGTCGTCTTCGCCAGGCCGGGCACACTCTCCAGCAGCAGGTGTCCACCGGTCAGCAGCCCGAGCAGCAGCGTCTCCCGCAGCCGCACCTGTCCGACGACGAGGGAATCGAGGTACTTCTGGATCCGCGCCAGGATCGCCTGCGCCTGGTTGATCTCCTGTGTATTGGCCGGACGCTCGTCGGTTGCCATGCTGCTCCTCATGTTGCCTGCGCGGGCCCGGGCCGGCACAGCTCGTGTGGTTCTGCGTGGTTCCCACACTATCGGCCAGCACCGACGTCTGCCGGTCCCCTGTGTGGCAGGCCTGTCACATATGTGCCATCGTCGCCCCGGGCAGCACGGCAGTCATCACAGGAAGGCGGTGGCATCCGCCGCTGCATCGGACGCGCGTCCGGCGGCCGAAAAATAATTCAGAAGATTTTTCGGCTGTGGATAGCGCCGATTCTCGTGGGGACGTCCTGTGCGGGGTTCCGGGGGATGAATCGTCCTTGCCCGCATGGTTGCTGGCCAACGAGTTACACAGGTGTTGTTCACACGATGTGGATAGCGTGGAGGACGGTCGCGCACGGGTTGTGCAAAACACCTGACACGCAGCAAATCACACTGGTGTAACACATGATCTAGGGGTACCGTAGGGGTCAAACACAACATCTAGTGGTTGAAGCGCACTCCCGGCACAACGCACTGAACGGCGCCAGGATGCGGAGAGCCCCGGATGTCACCCGTCAGAACACTGCATCACATACCGACTTCCTGTGGAGGATCACCTCATGATCACCGTGTACACCAAGCCCGCGTGCGTCCAGTGCAACGCCACGTTCCGTGCGCTCGACTCGCGCGACATCGACTACCGTGCGGTCGACCTCACGGAGGAGCCCGGTGCGCTCGACGTCGTCAAGGCCATGGGCTACATGCAGGCTCCGGTCGTCGTGACCGACAACGATCACTGGTCGGGCTTCCGCCCGGACAAGATCGCCACCCTCGCCGGAAGCGGTTCGAGCGCCTCAGTCGCGGCGTCGTGATGCTGCTGTGCTCGTCGTCTACTATTCGGGCGGATCGGAATACACGCACAAATTCGTCAACAAGCTGGACCATCCGGGCCTGCGACTTCCCCTGCTGACCAAGGACCCGACTCCGATCGTGAGTGAGCAGTTCGTGCTTATCACCCCCACCTACGGTGCGGGCAAGAACCGCGGAGCCGTCCCCAAACAAGTCATCAAGTTCCTCAACGTCGAGGAGAACCGCAATCTTCTCGTCGGCGTCATCGGCGCGGGCAATACGAACTTCGGTGAGTACTATTGCGCGGCCGCCTACAAGGTGGCGGCCAAGTGCCAGGTGCCGCTGCTGTTCAACTTCGAGCTGCTCGGCACCCCAGAGGACGTCGAGAAAGTCAACAAAGGATTGGATTCACTGTGTCAACAACCGTTGAAGACCGCGACCTAGAAGCGATCATCCGCGAGGAAACGGACCTCGATTACCACGCACTCAACGCGATGCTCAACCTCTACGATTCCGAGGGACGCATCCAGTTCGCCCGCGACCGTCAGGCGGCCCGGCAGTTCTTCCTGCAGCACGTCAACAACAACACGGTCTTCTTCCATGACCTCAAGGAGAAGATCGACTACCTCGTCGAGCACGACTACTACGAGAAGGAAGTCCTCGACCAGTACTCCTTCGAGTTCATCGAGCAGCTCTCGAAGCAGGCGTATGCCAAGAAGTTCCGCTTCCAGACCTTCCTCGGCGCGTTCAAGTTCTACACCTCGTACACGCTCAAGACCTTCGACGGCAAGCGCTACCTCGAGCGCTTCGAGGACCGCGTCGTCATGGTCGCCCTGTTCCTCGCCCGCGGCGATGAGCAGCTGGCGACCCAGCTGATGGAGGAGATCATCTCCGGTCGGTTCCAGCCGGCCACCCCGACCTTCCTCAACGCCGGCAAGCGCCAGCGCGGTGAGCTCGTCTCGTGCTTCCTGCTGCGCATCGAGGACAACATGGAGTCGATCGGCCGCTCGATCAACTCCGCTCTGCAGCTGTCCAAGCGCGGCGGCGGTGTGGCGTTCGCGCTCACGAACATCCGTGAGTCCGGTGCCCCGATCAAGAAGATCGAGAACCAGTCTTCGGGCGTCATCCCGATCATGAAGCTGCTGGAGGACTCCTTCTCCTACGCCAACCAGCTCGGCGCACGCCAGGGTGCCGGTGCCGTGTACCTGCACGCCCACCACCCGGACATCTACAACTTCCTCGACACCAAGCGCGAGAACGCCGATGAGAAGATCCGGATCAAGACCCTCAGCCTCGGTGTCGTCATCCCGGACATCACGTTCCAGCTGGCGAAGAAGAACGAGGACATGTACCTCTTCAGCCCCTATGACGTCGAGCGCGAATACGGGGTTCCCTTCAGCGAGATCTCGGTGACGGAGAAGTACTACGAGCTCGTCGACAATCCGCACATCAAGAAGAAGAAGATCAACGCCCGCGAGTTCTTCCAGACCCTGGCTGAGATCCAGTTCGAGTCCGGGTACCCGTACATCATGTACGAAGACACGGTGAATCGCGCCAACCCGGTCGACGGCAAGATCATCATGTCCAACCTGTGCTCGGAGATCCTCCAGGTCTCCGAGCCCAGCACCTACCACGCTGATCTGTCCTACGCCGAGGTCGGCAAGGACATCTCCTGCAACCTCGGTTCGCTCAACATCGCCATGACGATGGACTCGGAGAACTTCGGCCGCACCGTCGAGACCGCCATCCGCGGCCTGACGGCCGTGTCCGAGGCGTCGAACATCGACTCGGTGCCCTCGATCGCCCGCGGCAACGACATGTCGCATGCGATCGGCCTGGGGCAGATGAACCTCCACGGCTACCTCGCCCGTGAGCGGATCCACTACGGATCCGACGAGGGCCTGGACTTCACGAACATGTACTTCTACACCGTCGCCTACCACTGCGTGCGCTCCTCGATGCTGCTCGCCAAGGAGCGCGGCCGGGCCTTCGAGGGCTTCGAGCGTTCGAAGTACGCCTCCGGGGAGTACTTCGAGAAGTACATCAAGGGCGACTGGACGCCGCGCACCGAACGCATCGCGCAGCTCTTCGCTGACGCCGGAGTCGACATTCCGACCCCGGAGGACTGGGAGGAGCTCAAGGCTCAGGTCGCCGAGCACGGCATCTACAACCAGAACCTGCAGGCGGTGCCGCCGACCGGATCGATCTCGTACATCAACAACTCGACCTCGTCGATCCACCCGGTCGCCTCGCGGATCGAGATCCGCAAGGAAGGCAAGATCGGCCGCGTGTACTACCCGGCGCCGTTCATGACGAACGACAACCTCGAGTACTACCAGGACGCTTACGAGATCGGCTACGAGAAGATCATCGACACCTACGCTGAGGCCACTCAGCACGTTGACCAGGGACTGTCGCTGACGCTGTTCTTCAAGGACACTGCCAGCACCCGCGACGTCAACAAGGCGCAGATCTACGCCTGGCGCAAGGGCATCAAGACCGTGTACTACATCCGCATCCGGCAGATGGCTCTGCAGGGCACTGAGGTCGAAGGCTGCGTCTCCTGCATGCTCTGAGCAGGCAGCGGACCGCTTCACCACATCTTTGAATCATCAGGAGTGAACATGACCGAGCAGCTCAAGCTCGTGTCCCATGTGGACGCAATCAACTGGAACCGCATCCAGGATGATGTCGACCTCGAGGTCTGGGATCGGCTGACAGCCAACTTCTGGCTGCCGGAGAAGGTGCCGCTGTCCAACGACGTGCAGTCGTGGGCAACGCTGACCGATGAGGAGAAGACGCTCACCATGCGCGTCTTCACCGGACTGACCCTGCTCGACACCATCCAGGGCACCGTCGGCGCGGTCTCCCTGCTGCCCGACGCCCGCACCCCGCACGAAGAGGCCGTGCTGACGAACATCGCCTTCATGGAGTCGGTGCACGCCAAGTCCTACTCGTCGATCTTCTCGACGCTGGCCAACACCCGCCAGATCGACGACGCCTTCCGGTGGTCGACGGAGAACCCGTCGCTGCAGAAGAAAGCGCAGATCATCCTCAAGTACTACCGTGGGGACGATCCGCTCAAGCGCAAGGTCGCCTCGGTGATCCTGGAGTCCTTCCTCTTCTACTCCGGCTTCTACCTGCCGATGTACTGGTCGAGCCGGGCGAAGCTGACGAACACCGCGGACCTCATCCGCCTCATCATCCGCGATGAGGCCGTGCACGGGTACTACATCGGCTACAAGTACCAGCGCGGAATCGCCGAGGTCGACGACGCCCGCAAGCAGGAGCTCAAGGACTACACCTTCGAGCTGCTCTTCGAGCTGTACGAGAACGAGGTGCAGTACACCCACGATCTGTACGACTCCGTCGGGCTGGCCGAGGACGTCAAGAAGTTCCTGCACTACAACGCCAACAAGGCTCTCATGAACATGGGCTACGAAGCGATGTTCCCGGCATCGGTCACCGACGTGAACCCGGCGATCCTGTCGGCGCTCTCGCCGAACGCCGATGAGAACCACGACTTCTTCTCCGGCTCCGGATCGTCCTACGTCATCGGCAAGGCCGAGAACACCGAAGACGAAGACTGGGACTTCTAAGACCCTTGATCTAGCTCGGCCCTGAAAAGGGCTGGTGAGAGGCCCGGAACTGCGGTTTATCGCAGCTCCGGGCGTCTTTTCGTGCCTTCTCTCATCAGACAGAGGAGGACAGAGATGAACACCAATAGCCGACCGATGGGGCACGCGCGTACCTGCTCAATGGAGGCGGGGCGACACGCCAAGCGGAATTCGGGACAGGCGTGCCCCTGATGTCGTGCCCCTTCGTGCCCTCCGCAACTTGGAGACGGGCCGAGAATCCGCAGGATCTCGCGGATTCCTCCCTCCTTCGGGAGCGAGGGGCACAAAGGGGCGCGGCTGCCCGCTCCTGTCCACGAGCGTCTACCGTAGGGCATGATGAGCTCGACGAAGAAGGAGAACAGCGCGGGCAAGCGCGAGGCGTGGGGCAGGCTGCGGAAGCTCCCCTCCGGCCGCTGGCAAGTCCGGTACCCCGGACCCGATGGGATCACCTATACGGCCTGCGCCGGCGATGACAAGCCGCTGACGTTCTTCACTAAGCCTTGATCCACCGATCTGCTTGATGTCCGGGGGTTCATTCGGATTCGAGCGCGGACGCGATGAGTGGGCAGGAGGTAGTGTCCCGGCCTTTCACCGGTCTCTTCCACACTTCGCTTGCCAGGGTCTCCTCCATGACTCCGGTCTCGGGCGCCCTTCCAAGGGCGGGTTGATCAGGCCGGCATTGTCCGGGGTGGCCCCAACGTTGATTGCCAGAGCCGTGAGAACTCCGTCGCCCACGGCCAGGTTCTCGGCAGA